>NZ_JAHHUL010000001.1:300000-497263 GCF_019008365.1 Phosphitispora fastidiosa
AATCGCCGTAACGGTCAACAAAATACCTCAGCTTGTGCATAAAACGCTGGCGGGTCCGCTCCTTCTTACTGGGGCGCGGTTGATGCCCGCCGGCAGCCCTGGTGAAGTTGGCAAACTGACAGGAGTCTGCACAGCGATACCGGTATCCAATTGAACTCTGGTTGTTGAAGTCAACAATATCAAAGCAGTGGCAGGTCGGACATACAAAAGTGCAGGTCCCGCACCCGATACACCTGAGAGATTCAGTATCCCAAATGGGATGGTCAAACATGTTATCCAGTTTTTCCTTAACCCCTTCAAGGCTTATCTGCATCTGTTTTTCTTTGGCAGGAGCCACTGCCTTTTCCTTGGCAGCCGGCCCATTACCGTCATCGTCGGTAAACAGGCTGCTGCAAGAAGAGACCAAAGCCTCACCCTTTTCAGTCAGCACTTCTGCCAGGTATCTGTCACCAAGGTCGGTCAGCAGGATATCTGCTCCTTCAGCCTCACCCGGTGAGATCCCAAATGCGCCGCAGAAGCAGGTATGCCTGGCATCATTGCAGCTTAGAGCCACAATGGTGGTTTTGTTACGCTTATCAAGGTAATAGTCATCTCTGAACTCGGCATCAAATACCTTGTCGAGAAGCAGGATGCTCTTAACATCACAGGGCCTGGCCCCAAACAAAACCCTATTGGGGACTCCATCTACAGGTGTAATAGCCCATGACGGGTCAGTAGTATCGTATGTGAACATCTTCTCACTCTGAGGGAAGAAAAAGTCCTTTGGCGGCACCAGAGCATTCTGGTAATCCAGCACTACGCCTTCACCTGATTTAACAGGTTTAAATAAGGTAATCCCTTCACTTTGGATGGGGGCGATGAGCTGGTTGCTCTGAGCGAGCTTATCAAGCAGGCTTTTCACCTGGTCCTTTTTAATGGATTTATTCGCCATCTGTTAATCACCTCTCCATCCTACATGAATTCTTCGGGGTCTTCCAGGCGGTACTGTCCAAGTACGGAGCCGCCTTCTTCGGATGAACCCGGAGTAGCCATTTCAAATAATTCCTTGCAATCCTTGAGCAGTTTCTTGTTTAACAGTCTGATAGGGATATCCATGGGGCATACCCGGTCACACTCGCCGCAGTCAACACAGCGACCGGCAAGGTGCATGGCCCTGGTCAGGTGGAAAAGTTCATTTTCGGAAACATTCAGTTCCTTGCCAACCCAGTCAGGCTTAATAGCATCAAACACACATTCCCTGCAGGTACATCCCGGACAGGTATTCCGGCATGCATAGCAGCGGATGCAGCGTTCAAAGTGAGACAGCCAGAACTTGGCTTTCTCTTCAACTGACAAAGCTTCATATTTCTTAATCTCTTCGTAATCCTCCGGCTTAGGCGCTATCTCTATCTTATCACCCAGCAGATGGTCGGCAATAACCGGGTTATGGTTCTCACAGAGGGCACACTTGTCAAGCAAAACTTCACTCTTCTTGACAGTGAAATTACCCTTTGTCGTCTTAAGCTCCAGGTTATCACCTTTTTCATCCACATCAGTAAGCTGACCGGAAACATCGATTTTGGCTGCCAGTTTCTGATATGACATCTGTCCCGCACAGGGAATACCAAGGACAACAACTTTATCCCGCGGGATGATATTGTCCTGGGTCAGCCTGAATATACCGCGGGAATCACAGCCTTTAACCACAACGGCAATTTTGCCGTCAAAACCCTTTAAATCTGACAGGTATTTGGTCAGACCATTAACACAGAATGGGTTCCAAACTAATTTTTCAGCATCTTCGGGGGATGTTATAAATACCGGCTGGGTCCGCCCGGCCTCTGAACCGGTGCCGTACCCAATAACCATTTTAACTTCCTGGTCCTGTAATAACTTGGCCGCTGTTTTTCTAAGATTTTCAGTTACCTTGTTCATATGCACACCTCAACTCCCTATTCTTTTGCAAATCTCTTGTTCGGACCCAGGGCTTTAATCTGTTCTGTCATTTCCTTGGTGGTATCAGCCCATTTTTGGCCTTCCGAACCAGAGATCCAGCGTGCGTTAAAACGGCCAGGTTCATATCCAACATACTCCAGGAGTCGTTTCAGGACCAGAAACCTTCTCCTGGTATAATAATTACCACTAACATAGTGGCAGTCTCCCGGGTGTCAGCCACCTACGAGGACACCATCAATCCCCCTCTGAAATGCCCTCAGTACAAAGTGCGGGTTAACCCGCCCGGAACAGGGAACGCGGACAACCCTCATGGTTGAAGGATGCTGAAAACGGCTTACCCCGCATACGTCCGCACCTGCATAGCTGCACCAGTTGCATGCAAAACCGAGTATCTTTGGCTGCCAGTTTGACAGGTCTTTTTCGTTTACAGACATGCAGCATCCACCTCCGCAAGTAATTGTAGGTTGGTGAAGCCTTTAAGGTTAATGGAACCGGAACGGCATTCAGCGGTACAGGCCCCGCATCCCTGACAGAGACCGGAGTTTACGCTGGCAACCGTACGGGTAACAGTTTCACCATGAACTCTTTCTTGAATTTCCTTAGCCTCAATAGCCTTATATGGGCAAATTGGTTTACAGAGCAGACACCCGACACAGGTTGCCTCATTAACTGCTGCAATCTGCGGGTTGGTAGCCATCTGGTCTTTGGAGAACATGCCAACAACCTTGACAGCCGCAGCGCTGGCCTGGGATACAGTGTCAGGAACATCCTTTGGTCCCTGACAGCATCCGGCAAGGAACACACCTCCGGTATTTGTCTCCACCGGACGGAGTTTCGGGTGGGCTTCCGTGAACCAACCATCCTTGTCATATGAGAAACCAACCGTTTGAGCCACCTGAACGGCATCCGGACGGGACACCATAGCAGTCTCTACAACTACCATATCTGCCTCAACCTCAACACTCTTGCCAACCAGGGTGTCTTCACTACGGACAATAAGCTTACTGCCATCCTGATATATCTTGGATACCTGGCCGCGGATATACTTGGCTCCGTCCTGCTCCCTGGTCCGCATGTAGAATTCGTCATACAGCTTACCCGGAGTACGTACATCCATGTAGAAGACGTACACATCGGAGCCTTTGATTTTCTCGCGCACCTGGTGGGCATGCTTGGCAGTATACATACAGCAAGCTCTGGAACAGTATGACTTGGCTTTAAGGGTATCCCTTGAGCCAACACACTTAATAAATACAACTGTCTGAGGAGTCTCGCCATCTGAGGGACGCTTGATTTTGCCTCCGGTGGGACCACCAGCATTGACCAGACGCTCAAACTGCAGGCCGTCAATAACATCAGTAATGGTTCCCCCGCCATATTCAGGATAGTAATCTCCCCATTTAATCAGGTCAAAACCGGTGGCCATAACAATAGCCCCGAATTTTTCGGTTATCAGTTCGTCCTGGTCTTCATAATTGATTGCCCCGGCAGGGCAAACCTTGGCACAAACCCCGCATTTACCTTCGAGTAATTTCTTGCAGGATTTGTTGTCTATGACCGGCTTGTTAGGAACTGACTGGGCAAAGGGCTTGTAAATGGCAGTCCGCTGACCCATACCCTCATCAAACTCACTGGTTACCTTTTTGGTGGGACACTTGGTTTCACACATACCACAACCGGTACACTTGGAGTAATCAACATACTTAGCTCTCTTTTTAATGGTTACATCAAAATTGCCAATATAGCCGCCTACCGCATTAACTTCAGAGTAGGTGTAAAGCGTAATGTTCGGATGCTGCGCCGCAGCAACCATCTTTGGTGTGAGAATTCAGGCGCCGCAGTCAAGGGTCGGGAAGGTCTTGTCAAGCTGTGCCATCCTCCCGCCGATGGTGGCTTCCTTCTCCACAATAACAACCTGGTGGCCGGCATCAGCAATATCCAGAGCAGCCTGGATACCGGCAATACCGCCGCCGATAACAAGCGCACGCTTGGTTACCGGGATAAAGCTCTCATAGAGCGGTTCCAATTTGGCTACCTTAGCCACAGCCTTACGAACCAGATCCATAGCCTTCTGGGTTGCCCTCTCCGGTTCAGCAGAATGTACCCAGGCACAATGCTCCCTGAGGTTCGCCATTTCAACCAGATACGGGTTCAAGCCTGCAGTTTCAACAGCCTTCTGAAAGGTTGGCAGGTGCATCCGCGGTGAGCAGGAAGCAACTACCACTGCATCAATTTTGTGTTCTTTGATTGCCTGGATCATGGCTGCCTGTCCGGGTTCAGAACAAGTATACTTGTTCTCCTGGACGAAGGCTACACCGGGCAGGGTTCTGACAAATTCCGCCACTTTAGGAACCTCAACTACTCCCCCGATGTTGGAGCCGCACCAGCAAAGAAACACCCCTATTCTCTTCATTTGCATCGCTCCCCATAAAATAAGATTTTATTAGTTAAAATCTAGCTGATTTTAGCCATCAATAATTGGGTGTCGGTACAATGTCCGCTGTCAAGACCGATTTCCTGCGGCATCGACCCCATGGCATAAGCCATTAACTCTGTAAAATAAACCACCGGAATCTTATAATTGGTCTTAAACTTCTTGTTAATCTGTTCCATCCTCATATCAAGATTCATCTCACATACCGGACAGGCGGTAACAATCACATCTGCACCGGCCTTATAAGCCATCTCAACAACTTTTTTGCTCATTGACACCGTAGTGTCCACATCCTGGAAGATCATTGAGGCGCCGCAGCATTCGGTTTTGAACGGCCAGTCAACAGCCTCAGCGCCCAGAGCCTTCATCATGTCATCCATTAAATGCGGGTTTTCCGAATCATCAACATGAGCAACTTTTGGCGGTTTAACATAGTAACAGCCATAATATGAAGCTACCTTCAAGCCTTTTAAGGGTTTCTTCACCGTCTGGGCTATCTTATCCATACCAATAGCGGCAAGGAAGTCAATTATGGAAAATATTTTGCTGGTACCATTAATTTCTTCCTCAATAGCCCTGCTTATCTTGTCTTTCATTTCCGGACTGTTGTTGATTTCGTGGTTAACCCAGACCATCCTCTGCCAGCAGGCGGCACAAGGGGCCAAAACATCAAGGCCCTCTTTTTCAGCCTTGACCAGAGTTTTAGCCGGAATAGCCAGGCCGACAAGATGGCCCATACTATGGCCCGAACTGGCGCCGCAGCAAACCCAGTCCGGAATTTCCCATAATTCGACTCCCAGGTGCTTGCAAACCGCTTTCACGGAAAGGTCATAGGACGTTTCCATTGAATGGAGGGAACATCCTGGATAATAAGCGTATCGCATTAGTTCTCACCTTCAATCTTTTTGCAATTTTCGACAACTTTACGGATCTGGTCCGAATTCTTCATCTTCGGCGGAAATTTTGGCATTCTGAAAACAGCGCTTATCATCGCCGGAACACCGATGGCCAGGTCGGCAAACATAGTACCTGACTGCTTTAATTTCAGGGTTACAAATAATCCGGCCTCATATACGCGGCCATACTTTATAATGGAATTCATGAAGATATCGTGGAACACATTAGCATTATTAAAGCCCTCGGTAATACCGCGCTTTTTGGCCATAATACGGATTGTGTCCATAACTCTGGGGATATCAATATCCCTGGGACAGCGAGCTGTACATGTGGAACACAGGACACACGCCCAGATGGTCCTTGTCCTCATGACCTCTTCTTCCATCCCGAGCTGTACCATACGCATAACACGGTTTGGGGAAATATCCATGCCGCCGCAGATATGAACAGAACATCCGGCAGAACACTTCCCACACTGGTAGCACTTACGGACATCTACGCCGCATTCCTCAAAAACCCTGTCAGCGAAGTCGCCGTGTTCTCTTTGTTGTGCAGATAAATTTAACATAGAACTCATTACTCAACCCCTCTTTGTCAGAAGTAAATACCCGAATATCAGTGATGGACGGTTCCAACACCTCCTTAAAAAGGTTATAAAATGAATAAATTTCCATGTGAAAACTATAACAAAATTAAGTGATAAAATTACACAGTATGTCCTGTATAATTTTATTCTATGCGGGCCTTATAATTCCTTTTTCCATTTAAAAATTTTTCCGAAAATTAAATAAAATTGTAGACCCGCGTAATTCGTGCGTTCGCAATTAAAAAAAAGAGACCTGAAACATCTCTCTGAAGAACTTTTGAATTGGACAGTCACCATTCTGCCGGTCTCCCATAATATATATACAGATTCGGAATTATAAAGGGGTGAGAGGTCTTGCGAGTTTACTTTATCAGACTTCCGCAATTTGTCAGAAAAGCATTGATTAAAATATTTAATTAGCAATGATTTCGACACAAATCGCCACAACACCATCCGCAAACACATGCGGATAACAATCAATAAGGCGGGAAACGTTTCCCGCAACCTTCAGGGCTGTTAAAACCGTTATCACCTCAGACGGTTTTCAACAGCCTCATTATTTTGTATCCAAATTGTCTCAGTATTTCCGCACCTTAATATTGCTTACCATCAGGTAAGATAAGACAACCATGAGTACAGGATAAACCATTGGCGGTATAAATACTCTGTGTCCAATCAGTACAATAAGAGCCACCAAGCTTCCGGCAGCAGTTATGGGAACACCTATAAAATAGTCTGAAACATTTAATACATTAAACCTGGCCAGCCTGATAGCGCCGCAAAGGGCAAAGGCTATGCATACTATGAGTCCTGCAGGCCCAAAGGACTTCAGTTCAAGAGCATAGACCAGTATAGCCGGCGCAACACCGAAGGAAACCAGGTCAGCCAGAGAATCCAATTCCTTCCCGAAAGTAGAAGTTGCATCAAGTCGCCTGGCTACCCGCCCGTCCATGGCATCAAGAATCATAGCAAGCAAAATCATGGATGCTGATATGATATACTCGTCCTCCATGGTAAAAATCAGTGAGGTTATTCCCAGCAGCAGGTTGGATAAAGTAAACAGGCTCGGAATAAATTTAATGTTCATCTGTAAGCCTCCCAATAACTGTTTCCCCTCCAACAACTTTCTGTCCTTTTGCCACCAAAATATGGACATCTGTCGGGACAATCAACTCCGTACAAGAACCGAATTTGATGAGACCAAAGAGATCTCCCCTTGACAAGGTGTCATTATTTTCCACACAACACACGATGCGCCGGGCAATAAACCCCGTTATTTGGATAACCATTACCTTAAGAATATCATTTTCTATACCGACATAGTTCCTTTCATTAATTTCCGAAGCATGACTCTTGAAAGCAGGAATCATCTTGCCTGGCCTGTAACTGCGGTATTTGACAGTTCCGCTGATAGGAGACCGATTAAGGTGAACATTAAAAATCGACAGGAAAATAGTTACTTTTACAGCCCTGCTTTTCAGAAACCTGTCCTCATAAATCTCTGAAATATCCATGACGGTCCCATCAGCAGGTGACACCAAGACCCCTTCATCTGAAGGTATCCGCCTTTTGGGATTCCTGAAGAAGAAGGCCACAAACAAAAGTAAAATTCCCGGAAGCAACGCAACAGGTGGAAAAACATAAAGGGCAATTGCTGTCAAAATCCCCAAAACGGCAAGATACGGTGCGGCATCGCTTGCAATAATAAAGCTCTGTTTCATGTGACCCAAAGACCTCCTGAAAAATCAACTCATTACATTTTACCACCTTTTTATAAATAATAAAAGGGTTTTATGTCGTATCAGCATCCTCTGTTCTTTTCCTGCGCCATGATTCAAGCTGTTTCTCAATATCACCGGCATTTTCCAAAAGATTCCGAACCCTGAAGCCTGCGCGCTCACCGGTATGCCAGTCTGAGACTTTCTGCAGTACCGTCGGAGTGTCTCCTTTTATATGGGTCTTTATTGGCAGAGAACTCAGGAATTTCCGCCCATACCTTCTTGTCACCAGCCTGCAATCAAGAACAACCACAACGCCCTCATCCTCCTCGGTCCTGATAAGCCGTCCGAATCCCTGTTTAAGCTGAATAACGGCCTCAGGAACAGTAAACCCGAAAAAAGGGTCCCTGTTTTCCCTGGCAATCTTTTCCGTCCGGGCCTCAATAACCGGCGTATTTGGCGGTAAAAAAGGGAGCCTGACAATAATAACACACTGCAGCATGTCTCCCGGCAGGTCTATTCCTTCCCAGAAACTGCTGGAACCGTACAGGACACAGCACGGGTTTTTCCTAAACTCATTTGCCAGTCTGGTCCGCCCGCCATCAATGCGGTGCCCCAGAATAGTGATTCCTTCGGGCTCCAATTCCGGTCGCAGTTTGTGATAGGATTCCCGGAGCATTTTATGTGAAGTAAACAGGACTAGGGTCCGACCCCGAAATATCCGGGCAATATCCCTGATAACCGGGTTAATGAATTGGACGTATTCGGCTTCACATACAGAGGACGGGTCAGGAATGTCCCTGACAATACACAGGAGGGATTGACGCTCATAGGAAAATGGAGACTCAATAAGACGGGTAACTACCTTTTCTTCCGGGATCAGGGAAAGTCCCGTCCGTTCCATAAAATGATCAAATTTTCCGTCAACACTTATTGTTGCCGAGGTTAAAAGTATGCTCTTCTTGGTCAGAAAAAGGTTCTCACTCAATAACCTGCTGACCGTAACCGGGGCGCTGCGGAACTTCACCTCCGGTTTTTCTCCCCTTTGTACTTCCATCCAGTGCACGGAGTTTAATTCACCATCACAAAACAGATTCAGCTGAGAAATAACTTCCCTCAGGAAACCGCGCTGATATTCAATATCTTTGATGAGGGAGATGAACTCCTTGTGTTCACCTTCTTCGTCTTCCTTCTGCAGTAACCCAGCGATTTTCCCCAGTATCTTTTCCAGCAGAGACGCCCGGTAGGTGTAATTCTCCTTAATACTTGCATAAGCCTTCCATGACGCATCCTGTCTATGATGTTCCCGTATTCTGAGAACAGAGCAGTTATTATCAAAATTTTCATTACAATTACAGTCTACCCATTCTATGAAAAATTCTTCCGTTTCATTAACCGAGTCACAGTTCTTGCTGACCCGGTCCACGGCCTCATCGATAAACCCTCCGAGTTTCTCAGCAGAATCACTGAGTTTCCAGGTATAATTTTTTAATATCTGCCTCAGCAGAAATAACAGGCCAGGTCCCCCGCCCTTTCTAAAACTTCTATTCATTGATAACAGAAAGACCCTTAGAGCCGCGAGGCTGATTGTCCACCCCAGCTGCTGTGTAGCGCTGTCTTCCAGGTGGTGGGCTTCATCGATGACGAGATAATCGTAAGGAGGCAGCAGCTTATTCTGGACCTTGATATCAGCCAGCAGCAGTGAATGATTGACTACCAGCAGGTCTGCCGTTTCAGCCTGTCTTCTGGCCTTGTTTACGAAACACTGCCTGGCAAACCAGCGGCAGCCGGGACCAATACAGTGATCCTGCTCTGAATTTATCTCACTCCAGTACCTGGTCTGGTCAGGGGAGATGTTTAGTTCTGACCGTTCACCTGAAACTGTCATGGTCAGCCATACCAGTACTTTAAGGCAGAAAACGGTTTCCCGGTGATGGTATTTGTTATCACTGCCGGTATCACGTGGCTCTGCAGCATTTTTCAGCATCTCTTCCCAGCGCCTCAGGCAGATATAATTGTTCCGGCCTTTAACGAGCGCTGCTTTGAAATCGATTCCTGCAATGTCCCTTATTTGGGGAAGGTCCTTATTGAGCAGCTGCTCCTGTAAGTTAATAGTATGTGTGGAGACAACTACCTTGGTCCGGTCAGTTAAGGCCCAGACAACTGCAGGCAGCAGGTATGCCAGGGATTTGCCGATACCGGTGCCGGCTTCGACCAGAATGTGCCTGCCTTCCCGAAACCCGGCGGAAACTGTTCTCAGCATATCCACCTGGCCCTGCCGGTATTTGTATTTGGGATCATTCTTTGCAAAAATACCTTCAGGTCCCAGATATTCTTCCAGTCCTGCAAAAGCCGGTCCACGATATTTGCCTCCGGCTTTATCAGTAAACAGGCGGTCTGAACCCGGGTCGCCGGGATTCCTGTTTCCCGATCCGGAATCACTCATATAGGCATAGGGAACTCCTCTTTTCCGGTCCGAAAAACGAGTCGCAGTTTCGGTTAAATGCCTGCCCAAGATTTCCGCAAAGGTCGTTTGACAATTTCCGAGTACTTGAACAGCCCGAAACAGGATCTCATTGTCAAAGTGATCAAATAATTCTATACACTTTTTAAACGTTTCCCATGCTGCTTCGGCATCATCCAATGCCCTGTGAGAAACGGCGCTGCCTACCCCCAGAATCTGCCTGACAGTTTCCAAACGGTAACTTTCAGCCCTCGGCAGCACTGCCTGAACCAGGTCCAGGGTATCAAAGCTGGGGTTTAACAGCAAATACCCTGTCTTCTGCTGCAGGAAATTAATATCAAAGGATATATTATGTCCAAAGATTGGGCAGTCGCCGATGAAGTTCCACAACTTTCCGGCTTCCCCGGAAAGCGCCGGGGCATCTCTTAACATGTCATCTGTCAGGCCTGTCAGGGTCACAATCTGAACGGGAAGCTTTCTCCCGGGATTCAGCAGGGTATGAAACCTGTCAACAACCTCACCCTTCCTGACAGCTATGACCCCAATTTCAATAATTTCATCAGATTCAGGATTAAGTCCGGTTGTTTCAATATCCAAAAAAACGTAAGTATCTGCCATTAATTGTTTTCTCCCTGCTTCACTTTATATATTAGATTTTAACCCATTACCCGTATCAATGGCAACACTGACCCGGCTGAAACATTCGCAAGGGATAAATTTAGCTCTCCAGTCCGGTAAAAAATTTATACTTTCCTATACGTCCAGAAAAAAAATGACAGGTATATACCTGTCATTTTGTTAGAATTTCTATTTTTCTGTGCTGTCACGTGCTATGAGCACTGAACATGGCGCCAGCCTCATAACTGTCTCAGATACAGAACCAAGGGATATGCGGGACAAATCGGTTCTCCCGGATTCACCCAATACTATCAAGTCAACATTGTCCGCAATCGCAGCCTTGACAATATTCCTGGGTACACTTCCCCTCAGAATGGTGGTGTTTACCGTCACCCCGTTCTCCTGACCAAAGGCCTTGGCAACAGCAAGCCCTGCCTCACACGGGTGTACACCCCCAAAAAACTTTTTGCCCTTTAGTTCCTTAGGGATTTCAAAACTATCTTCGTTTCCCGATACATATACAGCCAGGATTTCAGCATTTACCTTTCTTGCCAGCCCAATAGAGAATTTAGTAGCTTTTATTGCTGATACCGACCCGTCAGTAGCCAGTAAAATCTTTTTAACAGGTTGGGGAACAGCGGTTATTTCATCCATGGTCATCCATTCTGCGCTTTTTTCCCTAACTTCATTCGTCTCCATTGTAACTCCCCCTTAACCCCATTCCCTTACCTTGCCCAGCCAGCTTCCTAAGAATATTTTAATTAATATACCTATGAATTTGAAAGGGTTTTCCGGCTAACCTGCAAAAATAAAAGGTGAACTGCCGTTTTGTTGCCTTATCTCCAAAATTAAACTAAGACTTTTTACTGGTAACCGGACAATAAATATGTGTAAAAGGTTATATGCCAGGTTAAATGGGTGTTTTGAGGGCTTAATATCACCTACATATGTAATATCAACACAATAAAAAGACATGCAGCAGCTAAATTCTCCATAGTTTACTGAAATGAAACCGTTAACCTTTGACTTTTTACAATTAAGAGAGTAACTATAGAAAATTTTTCAGTAAAGGTTTAGTATTTAAACATAATCAATGTCAAATACATGCTAAAACTCCTCTCCCTATTCTCTGCGGCTGTATCCTTGCGATACAGTCATATTTTTTTGCTTACCCCTTCATCATATATGTTCAGGCTGACTTTAAAAGTAGTCCCTCGCTCCGGTTCGCTGGTCACACTTACACTGCCCCGGTGAGCCTGAATAATATTTTTTACTATGGCCAACCCCAGACCCGTCCCCCCTGCCTCGTCCCTGGTTCTGGCCTTATCGGCCTTATAGAAGCGTTCCCATATCTGTTCAAGCTCTGATTCCGGAATTCCGGGGCCGGAATCCGTTACACTGATATCAACCCGGTCATGCCCGGTAACTGCGGAAACCCGAACCACACCCCCTTCGGGAGTGAACTTGGCTGCATTGTCCAGGAGATTGACCAAGACCTGCTGCAGCCTGTCTTCATCCCCCAATACCGGAGGCAGCTTATCCGGAACAGCTACGGTCATTTCTTTACCTCTTTCCGCAAAGAGCGGCCGCAGCCTGTCGGTAACCCTTATTATCAGTTCACTTAAGGATATCTTGTCAAATCTCATAGTCATGTTTCCAGTTTCCATCTGAGTAAGGTCCAGCAGGTCATTAACCAGCCTGCGCAGTCTAAGGGTTTCGTCAAGCAGGATATTTAGGTACTGCCCGCGCTCTTCCTCGTTCTCCGCCAACCCGTCAGCAAGGGCCTCCACATATCCCTGCAGCAGGCTTAAAGGGCTCCTGAGTTCATGGGAGACATTGGCCACAAACTCCCTCCGCAGCATTTCCAGCCTCTTTTCCTTGGTTACATCCTGGAGTACTGCCACAATTCCCCGGATGTTTCCATCCTGATTCCGCAGCGGAGCCAGCACAGCTTTAAGTGTCTTTTCCTCAAAAGGTATCTCACCTTTCATTTCCTTTTTCTCCGCCAATGCCTCCTGAAACATTTCCGCAACCATGGGAATGGCCGAAAGGTCATTAATATGCGGGGTTCCTGTCTCTGCTCTGAGTTTAAAAAGCTCCCTGGCAGGTGGATTGATCAACAAAACACTGCCATTGATATCAAAAGTGACCACTGCATCTGTCATACTCCTGATAATGCTTTCTAATTGGTCCTTTTCAGTTGACAGCGCTTCAATGTTCTTCTGGAGCTCAGCAGAAAGAAAATTAAGGGTGTTGCCCAATAGCCCCAACTCATCCTGAGATTCCGGGATTACCCGTTCCCGAAAATTGCCTCTGGCCATTTCCAAAGCGACTCTATTCATGTCAAGGACGGGTTTGGTGACTTTTTTGGAAAGGATAAATGCAAGTATCGTGGCCAAAATTATGGTGCCTACAGTGCCATACATAATAAACTTCTGAACAGTTTTTACCGTATCGGTTACCGGCTCAACCGGGGAATGCAGAAATACTGCACCGATTACCTGATTCTTTATTTTGATAGGTACTCCCACGGAAAGCACGGTCATCTCCAGACCGGGATATTCTCCCCTTTGGGTGACAATATCACCTTCCAGGATTCTTTCAACATCAGGGTACATTAGTTTATCTCCCCGATGCATGCCCCCGCCCTGAATAGTGCACGACCTGATAAGCCCTCTCCTGTCAGTAATCACAATTTTGGCATCTATGTACCGGCTTATCATCGTAAGCTCTTCCTGCCATTCCTGGCGATCCGGAGCAGATGCAATCATATCTGCAATTTCGGCGCCATTTCTAACCAGTTCCTGGGATTTAAGGGAAAAGTAAAAGTCACCAAAAAACTGGGATAAAAAGACACCCAGGAAAAACATTACCAGGATAATCAAAACCAATATTGCCAGCCATAATTTCCCTACCAGGCTGCGGTTGATCATTTGCCCACCTCAAATTTATATCCAACTCCCCAAACGGTAATCAAATAGGCTGCCGCCTCTCCGAAGCGGGATAATTTCTCTCTAAGTTTTTTTACGTGTGTATCCACGGTTCTCAGGTCACCATAGAAATCATAACCCCAAACGTGCTCCAGCAGCTGTTCTCTGGTAAAAACCCTGCCGGAGTTTTTGGCCAAAAAGGCCAACAATTCAAATTCCTTCGGAGTCAGGCTGATTTTATTGCCCTGGACATCAACTTCCCTGGCATCATGATTGATTACAAGCCCGGGGAAGGTCAGAATATTTCCGGGTTCACCGGGCTGTTTGGCGCCAACCCGCCTTAAAAGAGCCTTGACCCTGGCAACCAGCTCTCTGGGGCTGAAGGGCTTGACAACATAATCATCAGCTCCCAGTTCAAAGCCAAGTACCCGGTCAATTTCCTCGCCCCTTGCCGTGAGCATAATAACCGGTATATCATAATCCCTTCTTATTTCCCGGCATACCGTCAGGCCATCAACCTTTGGCATCATAATATCAAGAATAACCAGGTCAATTTCCGATTTTTTGAGGAGCTCCAGGGCACTCTCCCCGTCCCCGGCCTCAATAACTTCAAATCCTTCCCTGCCAAGGTACATTTTCACCAAATCCCGCATTTTCGGTTCATCGTCTGCCACAAGAATAATACCGTTTTTCAGCAAAATAAACACCTTCCTTCTTTCAAACCCGGATTATGTTTGACTAAATCAGAAAAGGCGCGCACCATTTACCTGGCATTGCGCGCACCGTTCATTTCCGGGTTATTTATCTTTCTTACAAAGGACTGCCAGTCCTTTAATGTCAGCCTCAGCCAAACATTGAGCCAGACCCGCACCCGGAGTCACACGAAGTTTTTCCCGGCGAGCCTTTAACCGTAACAGAAAATGGCGTCAAGACCTGTTTGACATTTGAAGTCCCACAGTCAGGGCACCTTACCTTATCTCTTTCGCTTATCGATACCCTGACGGTAAATTGACTGTCACAGCTCTTGCACCTGAAATCATAAGCCGGCATAATTACACCCCCAATGTTATGTTTTCCGGTTGTGCAAATTATATAAAACTATACTCCAAAAGTCAATAAAGGAAAGTATTCAGGCCACCGGCATAATCCCCTTTTTGTCCAGCTCCTTTACCAGGTAGCTGTATGAGATACTGCCCATCCACAATGGTATGCCATCAACAGCAACCAGGGGCAGAGAAGAAACCGGTTTTTCTTTTATAACTGCCCGGGCCCGGGGATATCCTGCCATCTCCTCTTTGTCCTGAATATCAATATACTGTATGGATACCTGTTGGCCATACTTTGTGTTTAAAATCTCCCGAAAAAGCGCCGTGATCTCCTCCTGAGACCGTGATGACCCTCAACCGCCGCCAGAACAGCTATCAAACAGCCGGGACCCAAATACCTGAATTTTTACCTTTTGACTCATTAAGCGCCACCTCCCTGCTTCAGAACCCGTGGGGATCCCACATCTTTATGAGAGCGGAGTTTCCGAAGGTTCTCAATCTCATCTTCAATTCTTTCCATTTCCTCAATCATCTGCGGCTTAACCGAATGTGCAGGCCACCTCTGTTTCAGATCTCTCAATTGGTTTTCCAGTTCTGCCAGCTTTTTATCATCATCCATAATTGTTTTCAAACCATAATCACAGCCTTTGAAGGGCAATGTGTTATACATTTGCCACAGCCCTGGCAAAAGGAATTAATGTAATATGGTTCATCTGGTTCTTCCTGCTCAATGGCCTTGGCAGGACAAGCCTCACGCGCCATGCACGACCTGCATATTTTACATCTGTCCGGGATTACTACCGCTCTTTTCTCCATCATTATCATTCCCATCTGCTAACGCCTGCCCATACCCCCAGGGGGTATTTATTTATCATTTTAAGCTTTTTCCGGAAAAATGTCAACAACAGTTTACAAAAATGGGGCAGATGTATTCCGGAAGGTGAACTCTGTCGTCCATCCGGCCTATCTGCCCCTAACTCTCTTCTTTGAGAGTCTCTTTACTTCAAGTATTCGATATACTCTTCAGCTGACACTGCAGCCACGGCTCCGTCAGCGACGGCTGTGACCACCTGACGCAGCGGCGTCTGGCGTACGTCACCTGCCGCGAACACTCCCTGCCGGGATGTCTGCATCTTGGCATCAGTAATGATGTAACCCCGTTCATCGGTATCTACAAAGCCCTTAAAAAGCTCTGTTGAAGGATCTTTACCGATGTATACAAAGACCCCGTCAACAGCAACGGCTTTTTCCTCACCGGACTTAATATTTTTTACCTTTACAGCTTCAACCTGTTCATTCCCCATCACATTTGTGACCACAGAATCCAGGATAAATTCTATCCGGTCATTAGACTGGGCTTTTTCCTGCAGTACCTTGGTAGCCCTGAGCTCATCCCTGCGGTGAATGATATAAACCTTCTCCGCGAATTTTGTCAGGTATATGGCTTCCTGAACTGAGGAATCCCCTCCGCCGACCACCGCTACTTTTTTCCCCTGGAAAAACGCCCCGTCACAGGTGGCGCAGTATGACACCCCGCGTCCCCGGAACTCTTCCTCCCCGGGAATACCCAGGGGTCTGGAAAGCGCCCCTGCTGCAATTATTACTGTTTTGGTGGTCAGGTCCCCATCAGAAGTCTTTACCTGATACCCCCCGGCAGGCATCTCGGCAACTGACAGCACATCGGTAAATTTGGGCTCAACCCCAAAACGTCTGGCCTGAATATCCATATTCATCACCAAATCGGGACCGGGTATCCCTTCAGGAAATCCCGGGTAGTTTTCAATCATATCAGTTGTGGAAGCTTGGCCTCCCGGCATCCCCCGCTCTATCAGAACGGTTTTCAGTTTCGCTCTGGCTGCATAAAGACCTGCCGACAAGCCCGCCGGCCCGCCGCCAATAATTACTGCATCATAATCATTCATAATGTCACACTCCTGTCCTGTTATTTGTTATAGCAAAGGTTTTGAACCTTTATGGTCACTTTATACCGGTTCTCTCCGGTGTTTTGGTAAAACTCGGTTTGTGGAGCCCTGTCCATGACCTCAGCTTCTTTATACTTATCATTTAATATTTTTAGAGCTGTAGGTACATCTGTCTCCAAAAATTTTATTGCATCCCCCGGTACAGCCTGAGCCACCTTCCACAGGTCAGCAGCAATGATACAACCAATCTGAGGATATCCTCCGGTGGATTGGGCATCATGCATCAGAATAACCGGTTTCCCTGTCGGCAGCACCTGGATACTGCCAGGAGTTACCGGAAAGGACTCTGTCAATGCCTCTGTCCGGGAAACAACTAGATTGTTACCCTCCAGACGGCAGCCCATCCTGTCGGACTGCCCGGTTACCATATATTCTGTGTCAAATAGTTTACGGTATACTAATTCTGAAAATAGGCCCCGGTCAATACCGGGTACAGCCCTGACGGTAATTCTACCGGCATATACAGGTCGTCTGTTTACAGGATATCTTTTTCCAAGCATGTTTTCAAGGGATAATTTTTCGATTTCAGGACCGTTTCTAACCGGTAAGCAGTCCCCTTTTGCCAGGAGCCGCCCACCGTGGCCGCCAAATCCCCCGGTCAAAAAGGTGGACCGGCTTCCCATAACAGGCGCAGTATCAATTCCACCGGCAAATGCCAGGTAAGTCCGGCACCCCTTCCTGCGATAACCAAAACTAAGCAGATCACCCGCACTGCAGAGAAAACTTTCCCACATGGGGGCTTTCCTGCCGAATATCCTGGGACTCATGTCTGCACCTGTCATGGCAACAATACAATCTTTGCTAAATAACAGACCGGGGCCTGCCAGGGTCATCTCCAGGCAAGCCGCACCAGGCTCATTACCCACAAGTCGATTGGCAGTAATCAGAGCCCAACAATCGGCTGCACCGGAAACCGGTACCCCCAGATGTCTATATCCAAACCTGCCCAGGTCCTGAACTGTCGTCAGGAATCCCCGGTGAATTACTTTAGCAGCAAACATTTCAACCACCCAATAATTGTGATATCTTGACCACACCAATATTGTTTTCTGCCAGCGCCCTGCGAATTTCCTTTAAAGCAGCTAACGCTTCGGGATTGTCACCATGAACACAGACACTGTCCACATTTAAATCTATTTCATTTCCACCTACAGTAGTAATTTTTCCTTCCCTGGCCATCATTACTACCTGTGCTGCAGCCCTGACCGGGCTTTTGATTAAAGCATTTCCTCCGGCCCTGGCGACCAGAGTCCCATCGTCATTATAGTTACGGTCAGCAAATCCTTCCCTGATTACTATCATTCCCTGTTCCTCTGCCAACCGTGCAATTACGGACCCCGCGGGAACCATCAGGGGCAGTCCGCCCAAACCTGCGGCAGCCTCGAGTACAGCTGAAGCGGTAAGAGAATCAACCGCCGCAGTATTATAGAGCGCCCCATGTGGCTTGATATATTCCACTCGGCCTCCCAGGGAACCGGCTATTGCTGCAAGGGCGCCTACCTGGTAAATAATCATGTTTTTAATTTCGGAAAAGCTGTATGTGATTGCCCTCCTGCCAAACCCCTGCAGGTCAGGATAACCGGGATGCGCTCCAATAGCCACATCATTCCGTAAACATAAGCTTACCGTCTCATGCATTTGTTCAGGACCGCCGGCATGAAATCCACAGGCAATATTGGCAGAGGTTACCAGGCCGATAATTTCCCGGTCCTGGCCAAAGCTGTATATGCCAAAACCTTCTCCCAGATCACAGTTTATATCTATCGAAGGCATCCATATCACCCCGTTCTTCCCGCCATTATGTTCCCATTCTGACAAAACGCACCCTGTCACCCGGTTTCAAAAGACAAGGTTCTGCCCTTTCAGGGTCAAACATTTTCATTTCAGTCCTGCCGATGATATGCCAACCCCCAGGGGAATCATAAGGATAGATCCCTGTCTGGTATCCGGCAATAGCCACTGAACCCGCCGCCACTGTTCTGACCGGAGTCGCTTTGCGAGGCAGGACAATTTTAGCAGAGAGGCTCCCCATATAAGGAAACCCCGGTAAAAAGCCAATTGCCCAAACGTTATAAGTCTTTTGACAATGTTCGCAGATAACTTCTTCAGGGGTCATGGCGAGAACTTCTGATACTGCCTGAAGGTCGGGACCATACTCACCTCCATACCGGACAGGAATGGACACCGCTGCGGTTTTTGCCGGGATAGGTCCGGCCTCCCGGGTTAAGCGCCTGCGGATAAAGTCTTCAGCTTCAACAGGGCTGATTAATACAGGATTATAGTATACCCCGATACTGCTGAAACATGGCACAATATCCGTTATCCACAGAGGTCTGTCACGGGACAGGCAAAGATAGTCCCGCTCTATTCCGGCAGTTTCCCGTTGGATCCTATCCTCATCCTGAGGTAGTGCGGAGAGACCGCTTTTTGTCTGTTTTGGCCCATATAATATGACTAAGGCGCTGTCCCCCATAAACCTGATCTCTATGTTCATTTATCCACCAACTTAATCTGAGCATGTAATAAATTAATCTCTGCATATTGGAAATTAATCTCTGCATATTGGAAAAAAAATACCCCTTGACGTGATCCCGCCCAAGGGGGTTAAAGTCTTTTTCATTTTTCGGCATATGGCTTTCACTATTTTTGAGAATAATTTTCAGCAGGCATCAAGCCAACATCTGTGATGTCTTTTCCACACTTGGGACAAATCCACTGGGCGCCTATGTAAGCAGAATAAGAATATTCATTACAATACGGGCACAGCTTGGCGTTCACTCATGGTCACCACTTTCCATTAAAAATATGTTTGAGTGTATAATAATATCTCCCCTAAACCAGATTATATGTTTGAGGGAGGTGATTGTCAATGCCTGAAGAAAATTTTGTAAAATACGGGGGCATAAAATTTACCAACAATGTATCCCCTTCTAAAATTAATGAGTATGTAAGCAAACTGCCTGAAAATGAACGTCAATCCCTGTTCCGGGTGGTTAGAAAACTTGACGGTGAAGGCCTGATATCACTTGATGACAGCGAACTTACGACAATTGATGATGAAACCATCGACTGGCAGGATTAATTTAAGCCTACCCTTAGAGAAATAATTAAGGGTAGGCTTAAATTTGTCAAACTTGTACAAAACCGTTTTGCACATCAGCAGTCTTTTGTTTTATAATAGTATTACAATTAAAAAGGAGACAGAATATGATTAATCTACCAAATATGATAACTGTTGTCAGAATACTGCTGGTTCCGGTTTTTCTAATAGTGTTCTGGGCTGCCGGCCCCCACCGCGTGCTATGGGGAATGTTAATATTGGCGGTGGCAGGAATAACTGATGTAATTGACGGTTATCTGGCCAGAAAACTGCATATGGTAACACCTCTGGGTAAAATCCTTGATCCCCTGGCAGATAAACTCATGGTAATATCTGTGATGACCTCATTGTTTATGATTGGAAGGTTTCCTTTTTGGCTGGTGGTCTTGGTAATAGTTAAGGAATTGCTTCTGGTGACCGGAAGCTTATTCATGGTGATCAGGAAACACCTGCAGGTAAGCGCCAACTTCTACGGTAAAGCTGCCACAATTGCCATTTATGCCGCCCTGTTTTTCAGCGCTTTTAAAATTACAGGAGCTTCCCTGGTAACTGTCCTTGCCGGAATTATATCAGTTATAGCCCTGAGTAATTACGCCCTGAGTTTTGCCCGCCGCCGTACATATTAACCGGCTATTTCCGGCTGCTGTCTGATTCACTTTTTCGTGTCCATCGCTCAGAATCCCGCTGCCGGTATTTTTCCATCATTTCTTGGAAGGCTGTTTCCAAATCAAGCTCCAGTGAATTAGCCATACAGATAATAATGAAAAGTATATCAGCCAGTTCCAGAGCCAGGCTGCCTTCTTTTTCACCTGCTTTTTTGGTTTTTTGTCCATAAATATGATTTACTTCCCGGGCCAGCTCCCCGACCTCCTCAGTCATTCGGGCCAGCATTGAAAGAGGATGCCAGTAGCCTTCCTCAAACTGTCCGATCCATTGATCAACCTCCTGCTGCATATCCCTGACTTCCACAACACTACCTCCCCAGACATATCGTTAACAACATGGTAAATCACTCCGGCTCTTTTGTAAACATTTCTTAGTGATATGCTCCAAGGTATTTGTACAATGCTATCATGGTATACCTACCACGTTGGTCATGAATCCTGGCAAACCCCCGGGGTACTATCAGCAGATCCAGTTCCCTGAGGGTTAATCCCCTGGTCTCCACAAGGAAATACCCTCCCCTGGACATATTAGCAGCAATTGTATCCATTACTTCTATTCTCTTGTTTGAGTCTATCAGGTTTAGGACAAAAGTACATATGGCTATATTTGCATCCAGGCTAAGGTCTTTTAATTCATCTGCAAATAAAAGGCTTAGCCTTGGCAAAGCTTTGCTTTTAATCCTCCCGGGCAGGTCAACAGCATAGACTTTATACCCTCTCCGGTGCAGATAAATAGCATTGCGGAGATTCCCTGATCCGTAGTCGAGTACGGTCTTATTCTGGAGGCTCTCAAACAGAGGAAGATATCGGGACAGACTGCTGGCAGGCACCGTTAACATAAAACCACCCGCTTTTGTAACATCTTTTTATTTTTTATTCTTTTAAAATCTACCGGACAATATACCCGAACATTGGTTATTGTATTCTATCCCAAAATTCCCGCAGAGGTTACGCCGAAACAAAAGTATGAGCTCAAAGGCAGCCCTCAATTTTGCTGGAACAGCTTAATGTAAAGGACTGCATTGTTCTTGAACATAAAAATGTTATCAGATAGGGGTAGATGTGTTCCGAAAGGCGGTGTCTGTCGTCAACCGGTCCAAACCCACTTTTGTGGGTTTGGTTAACCGGTTGAGACGTAGCCCGCCGTAGGAATACATCTACCCCTATATTAATCAACAATTTTGCGTCTCAAAAACAATGCAGGCCTCTTACCACTCAATATCGAAAACGTAAGGTTCCTGTCCCATAAGGACATCATTGGTGGATCCCAGGCTAACCATAGCTGCCCCTTTCTGGCTGTCCATGGGTTCCAGGAATATCACTCCCCGGGCTTCCTGCTTAGGCTGCAGCTGAACTATTGAAAGAAATCCCTGACCATAATAACTATTTTTCAGTTCTTTAAACTCCTGTCCATCCTGTTTGCCGATAGTGTTTGTCAACACCAGGAGTTCATCCGAACTACCCGTATTTTCCATCTGTACATAAAGCCTTGTTTCCCGCTCGGCAAATTCGACCTTTTCCAGATGAACGACCTTATTGTTTTGGGTAACGGTTTTGTCAGGGTAAATTGTATACTTTGCCGGGGCAAGTATTGACCACGGGTCTTCAATACCTTCCACTTTATCAGCAACAATAAGCGGTACCTCTTCATTTTCGTTCACTTTCATAACATGTTGGATGCTGCCTGTAATTTCAATAAAATTGGAAAACTGCAACACTGAGTGAGGCAGGTTATAACTAACGATAATATCCCTGGTTCGCACTTGGCCGCCAACTCCTACAGATACAGTAAACTGAGTATTGTTTTTATCTATTTCTACCAGCTTTTCAATTCTGCCGACAAGATTAACCGGAAGTCCCATATAGAGTTTAGGGTTATCAAACAACAACTGCAGGTTTTCGTTGTTAAACCCGTATTGTTTAGTAAGCAGTACATCCTGTGAAAGCTGCCTGGAATCTTTAAATCCTTGAACTGCCAGAATACCTGCAAACACAAGCAGACTTATCAAAGTAATGGTTGTAAACACCTTGCGTTCCGACCTGAAAGCTGCCCTGATATGCCTGGGGAGGTATTTAAGCCATTTTTTCCGGCCGACTTTGACCGCTAACCTCCCTGTATCCAGTATTTCTTCAATTGCTTTCAGCATTTCAGCCACATTTTTGAACCGGTCCTCGGGATTTTTCTCCAGAGCCTTTAGAATTACGGACTCCATATCACCGGTTAATTCTTTATTGTAACGCCCCGGAGGCTCAGGTTCCAAATGGGTGATTTTCTTTATGATTTCTCCGATGTACTCTCCGTCAAAAGGTAACCTTCCGGAAACCAGGTAATAGAGAAGCACACCCAGAGCAAAAATATCACTTTTTTCGGTTACCGGCTGCCCGGCAATCTGTTCCGGTGACATGATTATTGGAGTTCCGGCGCCTGTACCTTCCAGGGTAAGTTTGGTGGAATTCTGTATTTTAGCTATCCCAAAATCAGCGACCTTTACCTCGCCATCATGAGAAATCAGGATATTAGACGGTTTTAAATCCCGATGCACAACCTGTTTTTCATGTGCATAGGAAACCCCGGAACAGATATTCTTCATAATCTCAAAGGCCACGGTCACAGAAATATCATTGCTTTTTACATATTCATCCAGGGCTTGTCCTTCAATGTACTCCATGATAATGTGGAGTTCACCTGACTTTTCATAGTAGTCATATACCCCTACAATATTATCGTGTTTCAATTCTGAAGCTATCTGGGCCTCACGATAAAAACGGCTTATTGTGCTGTGTTCGGACCGGTTTAAAAGGGAAACCCGCTTGACAGCAATTTCCCGATCAACTTTAAAATCAAAGCCACGGTAAACTGAGCCAAAACTACCGCGGCCAATTTCTTCAAAAAGTTCATAGCGGTCGGCAGAGCTTTCACTAAACTCCTGCAGCTTGTCCACCGAATAATATACAGTCTGGTCCCTCTGGTCTTCGGGGACAACCAGTTCAGCCATCCCGTGAATTTCTTCGTCGGTATATTCCGCTCCCTCTCTGCGGTTAATAAATTCAACAAGCTCTGCCAATTCCAGAATCTTTACCCTGCCGATATAACCCGGCTTGGTGAACTCCATTTTAGATATGTCGATATCCTCGTGAACAAAGACAACAACAGGATAAACCTTGACATTCATTTTATGATCTTTTTCGTAAGCCCACCGGGAACCAATATAAGACTTAACCACCTTGGCATACTGGTGAACCTGATTGGCAGGATTGCCAATCTTCACCTTGGAGCGTTTGCCTGATTTGCGCCTTTCCTGAACCCAGTTACCCATTATCCCGCCTTGAATCTGTCCCTGCATATTTTTGGTCTCAACTACAAAAACACCGTTTGGGCCTATCACAATATGATCAATATCATAGGTAGCCCCATGATAGTAAATTCTTGGGGAATTAAGAATAACATACCGGTCCGAAAGATTCTCAGCAAGAAAAGCGGACACCTTTTCTTCCCCAGGCTGCCCGTAAACCCCTGAAATTATTGAGACTTTTTTCAGAACATTACCCATGCTGTTCCCACCATTACCAGATTTGTCATAAATGTCAGGTATAAGTCCCAAACTGTTCAAGCATTCTACATTCTGCTGTATAAATCCTCCTTGGTATTTTTCCCATCTTGACATTACCCATGATTTCAGGTATATTAATTATTGTTCTATTAAAATGCGCCCGTAGCTCAGTGGATAGAGCACAGGTCTCCGGAACCTGGAGCGTAGGTTCGATTCCTACCGGGCGCACCATAAACTAACCAAAACATAATTCAACCATAAAAGCGCCTTTACGGCGCTTTTTATGTTATATCTGCCAATTCCTCATTTTTTCCTCCCCATCCTCCATTTTCCTCCGGTTCACGGCCATTGATGGATTCAAGGCCAATGTCTTCAAGAATCCGGTCAATAAGTTCCTTAAGCATTCTCAATTCCTCCATTCTGCTGATAGAATGTCATTTAGCCCATTCAATCAGTATTTGTTACAGACAAAATATCATATGCATTTCCCTCAATAATTATGACACAATCTTTTTTTTTGCAGCTCACTATATTTCCATAACAAAAATAACACATGGACGAATGCCCTGAATACAATATATCATGCCGGTAAGATGCTGTTACGCCGGCTAGATTAAAAGGAGGTTTTTGGGTGTTAATAGTCATTGCCAGAATAAAAACACGCAGCGGCCGTATTGATAAAATAGTACCCCTGCTGCAGGAAAACACTGAACTAGGAACAAGTAAACAGGGACACATCAGCAGTTTTCTGGCTAAAAGCACTGAAAGTGAAAATGAGCTTCTGGTATATTCCCTCTGGGAGAATGAGTCCCTCTATGAACAGGCAAAAAAAGAAATCAAAAAAGACCCCCGGACCAAAAAAGCGATGCTTCAGCTGCTAATCCACCTGTCCGGGGAACCCGCTATTGAAACTTTTACCGTTATTTCATAAGAGCTACTCCCTCCCCTGAGGAAAGCAGCATTTCTCACATAAAGGACATTCTTTACATTTTGGTCTTTTATTGCTGCAGAACCTGTTTCCGATTCCGGTTACTAAGGCATGGTACTCATTGTACAAGGGCACGTCAGGAGAAAGCCTCTGCATAAAATAGTCCTTCATTTCGTCATAGGTAACATCTTCATTGAAGATGCCCAATCTGGAGAAAATCCGCCGCGTGTATGCGTCAACAACAAAGGCGGGTTTTTCTGCCGCATATAGGATAATGCTGTCCGCTGTCTCTGGACCAATGCCGTAAATACTCAGTAATTCTATCCTTAAACTGTCCATATCTTTACTGAACATTTTGGCCAGGTCTCCATCGTATTTTTGCATTACATGACTTACAAACGCCTGCAATTTTTTGGTTTTCATTCTATAATACATTGTGGGAATTATGCACTGTTCAATCGCTTCAACTGAGGCGTTGTGCATACTTTCCAGTTCAAGAAGTCCGGCTCTTTTCAGGTTATCGACAGCCTTCATAACGTTTTTCCAGGAAACACTCTGTGTCAGTATAGCGCCAACACAGATCTCAAAAATTGTTTCACCCGGCCACCATTTCCTGGGCCCAAAATATACAAACATCCTGTTATAAATCTGCATTAGTTCATGAATACTGTTTTCACCAGCCTTTGGGGCACTCGCAATTTCATTCCTGTTCAAATTTAGCCCATCTTCTCTTGGAACGCTCAAAGTTCTTACTTTCCCAGTCACTGCACCTGATAATCTTTTGCCTTTCACTTGCCAAAAATCGACACTCGCTGTTCCTTCTTTTTATGCAGTTTTTACAGATACGTCCACCTGCAGAATCATCTGCCGGGGTTTCCTTACACAGCTTTTTGTCAATAATGCCCCGGCATGATGAACATACCCAGTTTTTATCTCTGATCCCAATAACGGCTGTGGTATGTGCAGGTCTTCCACATAAAATACATCTCTTAACAGGCATATCATTTCTCCCAAATCCAGAATTATGTATCCTGTAATTCGACACAGAAAATGGTATTTCCTGCCTATTTGCTTTTTTAAGAGGAATTCTTTTTTAGGGTTACCATTATCAAATAAGGCACAATAATCAAAGCCGCAAATAATGCCATCATCAGAGCATAATTTTTACTGTTGATAAGATTATTGCCCACATAGGTATAACCTATTATAAAGGGTAATTTGCCAATAGCAGAAGCCAAAAAAAACGAGGCAAACCTCATCTGGCTTATCCCGGCAGTGATATTAATAATTGGAGCCGGAAAATATGGCAGGAGCCTTAGAGTCAATACAGCCAGGAACCCCCCCGTACCATTCATCTTTTCCAGGTATCCCGGAACCTTTCCCTCGTGCTTTGAAAGAGCCCACCGGAATCCCATCGTTCTTGATAAAAAAAAAGTTATTGAAGCCCCGGTCAGTGTTCCCGCCCAGATTATTGCTATTCCCTGTCCCACTCCAATTAGTATGCCGGCGGCGCTGCATAACATTACAAAAGGAATCACAGGAACTATAGCCTGAACAAGAATAATTTCAAAAATGACTATCGGCATAATTACCCCAAAAGACTTTGCATACCTGACAAAACCTTCAATAGTAGACACTTCTTCGAGATTTACCGGTTTATATAAATACAGTCCTATAATCGAAACAACAGCAACTGCAAGGCTTATTATAGAAAAAGGCTGTCCGCTTCCGGACGGCCTGTCCGCTTTATTAGGATAGTTCTTCATATTGTTGGCTCTCTCTTTTTCTCTTCCTATAAAATTCACACGCACACTCCACTTCACCAAGCCTGTCATTACCAATCACGTTCACCATGCATTCCCCGTCAGCAGCATGAACACAATCAGCGAAACACGGCTGACTGTTCACTGTCCCACCCCCTTTTACACTTAATCTGCCCTAAAAGGGGGGTAAATATTAGCTGTATACATTACCAAACGCCAGGTTTCACTCCAACTCTGTCTCATCTTCTTCAGAGGTCTCATCTTCTTCCGGAGGCAGAGTTTCGTCTTCGTTATATGGGGGCTCGTAAATATGAGCAGAAATACCCAGGATAAAGATCAAGACTGCCATCAACTCCAGCGGTTGTTCATCTGACAATCCGAGCACTATATTGTCTCTCAGCAGATCCATGGGACCGGAAAACCATAAACTTAAATTAGTCCCATATGCAAACAAGAGTGCACCTAGCAGCGCTGCAAGCCAAAAGCCCAACAGCTTGAACTTAGGGTAATTAAACCGGTAGCCTTTGCTGGGAAGAGAGCTGGTAATATTTAGCAAAGTAAACTTCACAACACCTTTAAAAAACCCCGCAATTATTCCTGCCGGTATCAGTATAGCAATCACCCTGTTCATGTCAGGATTTAACCTGAACATAACCAGAGCAGCACTGAGGGCCACCAGAAATCCGACAAATACATCCCGAGCTATAAAAATCAAGGCTCTCCATAACAACTTCAGCATCTTCAGCATCTTCAGCATCTTCATCATTTTCGGCTCCAAATCAGTTTATTAATACGGTCTTTATTTGTTTCAAGATATTCTAACAATGCCCGGGCAGAATAACTAATATATCTGTTATGATTCCAGGCTAAATAAAGGGAACGTTCCAGACTGCCCATACCGCTGACCTTGACTTCCCTGACTTTCCCCAATTGGAGGGCATCAAGGGCAGAGAGCCGGGAAACCACACTCAGACCCAAACCGCTTTCTACAGCTGTAATGATAGCCCTGGTGCTTCCCAGTTCCATTACCACCCGCAGACTTTCTGTATCAAACCCATTATTCTCAAGCGTTTTACAAAACATCATTCTGGTCCCCGAATCCGGTTCCCTGAGAATCAGCTTTGATGCCACTAATTCACTGGGGGTTAATTCTAAGTCTCGGGTTCCCTCTGTGGCAGGACCAATTATTATTAGTTCATCACTGATAAACTCACTCAAAGTAATAGTTTCATGTTGTATCGGAGCCCCGATTATTCCTAAATCGATATCCCTGCCAATAAGCTGCTGCACAACCACGCCTGTATCAGCAATCTTAAGACAAAGTTCAATCCCTGGATACTCCCTGCTAAATTCCCCCATCAGCATAGGCAGTACATACTCTCCCGGAATAGTGCTGGCTGAAATTAAGAGCCGGCCTCTGCGAATGCCTTTGAGTTCATCAATAGCCTCCATAAAGCCTTCATATAGCTGCAATATCTTCCCTGCTTCCTCATAAAACAGCTGTCCAGCCTCAGTGAGGACAACACTCTTGTCATTGCGTTCCATAAGCTGGACTTCCAGTCTATCTTCCAGCACTTTTATCTGGGCGCTTATCGCAGGCTGTGTCATATATAGCCTTTTGGCGGCTTTGGTAAAACTCTTATTTTCAGCTACCAGAACAAACGCTTTAAGCTGTCGCAGACTGAACATTTACCGGCACCTCATTTTATTTGGTTTTTAGTTATTTCGCTGGTAACTGAAAAACATGTTTACAAAAATTACTTATTGAGCATACCCAAGGCTTTATCAAAAAAGCGTTCACAAAGGGGGATGACGCAATCAGGGTCACCTGTGGTCAAAAATTCCACACCCCTTTTAGGGCTGTTTTCAGCAGCCACAAGGCCCCCTGCTTCTAATGTCCTCATAACATGCCTGGCGGTTCCTTCAGTTCCATCAATAATGACTGCCTGTGGCCCCACAACCCGGGAAATCTCATCCCTGACAAAACAGTAATGAGTACATCCCAGAACCACAGTTGATACCTCATTGAAATTTACCCGGCTGCCATCACCAATAATATGGATAAGGTACTCCCTGATGACTTCCGGTTGTGCCTCTGACTCTATAAGCTCTGCAAAACCCGGACATGGTATCGGAATAATTTCAGCACTGCAGTTAAATCTCCGGAAAAGGTCGTTGAACTTGTTTTCCTTTAAGGTCAGCGGTGTGGCCAGAACGATTATTTTACCTTTACCGTTTTTTTCTACAGCCGGCTTTATGGCCGGCTCCATTCCGATAACAGGCATTTCATATTGTTCGCGAATATATGTAATCGCAGCACTGGTGGCAGTATTACAGGCAACAACCAGAGCTTTAATCCCTTTGGCAAACAACAGTCGGGCCGCAGCAAGAGAAACTTCCCTGATACATTCGCGATTCTTGGTCCCATAAGGGACATTAGCCGAATCGGAAAGGTACAGAAAATGTTCTCCAGGCATAGTTCTCACCATTTCCGCAAGAAGACTGATGCCACCGATTCCTGAATCAAATACACCAATAGGTAAGTTGTTAAGATTATTGTTCATTAGTTCTCTCCCAGGTTAGTTCATCTTTTATAAATTCTATAATATATTATGTGATTCCTCTTTATCAATTATTGTATTTTTGTAATAAACTATTGGTATCCAGCAGCTTCACCTTCAATTTGCTGAAGCACGCCGCCTTTGCCGTTTCGTTGGCGTCAAACCTGGCCTCCGATTTTCACGATCATATAATTCGGCATTTCGGTGTTTAGAAATATACCGTTTTTTGAAATATACTGAAGACAAAAATGCGCCTGACAAAATAACGGACAGGTATAGACAAATACCTCGAATCCCTTAGCTATGTTAACATAGCTAAGAAATACGAGGTATCGCACTCAAACTATTGAACCGCCGTACGCGGGTCCGCATATACACTGCTGTGAGAGGTAGGCGGCAGTTATTTCTTTAATGCTGCCAACACATCTTTGAGAACCAGGTTGATATCCTGATCACCGTTAATTTCTAAAAGAACCCCCCGCTCGCTGTAGTAGTCAATCAATGGCTGAGTCTGAGCTTCATATACATCAAGGCGGTTGGAAACAGTCTCTTCATTATCATCGGAACGCTGGTACAGTTCTCCCCCGCAACTGTCACAGACACCTTCCTGCTTGGGTGAGTTGAAAATAACATGGTAGCTGGCACCACAGGCTTTGCAAACCCTGCGGCCGGTCAGACGTGCCATCAGCCTTTCCCTGGGAACTCCAATATTGATAACCCCGTCAAGCTTAATTCCCATGTCATCCAAAGTCTTGCTTAAGGCATCTGCCTGGGCTGCTGTCCTCGGAAAGCCGTCCAACAGGAATCCTTTTTCACAATCAGGCTGTGAAAGCCTGTCTTTTACCATTCCGACAACCACTTCATCAGGAACCAGTTGGCCTTTATCCATGTATTCCTTGGCCTTTTTCCCCATTTCGGTTCCTTCCTTGATGGCGGCGCGGAACATATCCCCTGTGGAAATATGGGTGATATCGAGTTCCTTAACGAGTCTCTCTGCCTGGGTACCTTTGCCTGCTCCGGGCGGTCCCATAATCATCAGTTTCAAAAGTATTACCCCTCCCTCAATTATATGTTCCGATACCATTTACCATGGCATCATATATAAGAAAATTATACCATATCTGTCCCATTTTGTCCCATAAAAAAACACACTACTGCGAAAATTCTTAACATTTGGATGAAGTCTTAACACCTTCTTTTTGGCTGTCAAATTATTACATGAACAGGGGTATATGTGTTCCTCCGACGGGGCCCCCAATCCGTTACCCAAAGGTTTGGACCGGTTGACGACAGACTCCGTCTTCTGGAACACATATACCCTTGTTTTCTAAGAACTTTAGCTACTCAAAAACAGTGCAATGATTTGTCATTAGTCTTAGGCCTTGTTAACACACAAGCCTCCATTGTTCACAGACTCTGTTTCGATATTTTAGTCCCATTGTAAGAATACAGCTGTTTTTTATTGTCCACTACAGTTTCCATATGGACTGTCCGGCCCCACAGTTTGTATACATATGGCAGGGTCTTTTCAAGGTAATACAGGTCCAGATCCCTGCTGTCATGGCTGTGGCGCAGGTATAGTTCACCATCACCCTTGTAATTTCCGTCTTCAACCAGGATATGCGGGAATCCTCCGTTTGTCAGCATGGTAACAAACCCTTCCCTTACCTTTTCCCACTCAGTTTCCACCACCTGCCACTTGGTATATACCTTTTGGAACAGAAAAAGGTCCAATTCCTCAACAAGTTCTTTAGTCAGGTAATTCCTGATAAAGGAGATATCATTTTCAGTCTCTCTGACCTCAAATACCTTTTTACGGCCTTGACCGTCCAAACGACCATATTTCTTCTTTTCCTCTTCAGATGGTTTATCCCATCTTTTTTCGATATCCTCCCAGATTTTCAGACCTATGTAATAGGGATTAAGCCCAGACCTTGATTTCTGGACAACTCCGGCATGCATTTTGGCAAACTCTATGGTTTCTTCCTCGTCGAGATCAATTTCCCGCATTATTCTTGAATGCCAGAGTGTAGCCCAGCCTTCATTCATAATCTTAGTTTCCACCTGTGGCCAAAAATACAGCATTTCTTCCCTGACAATAAACAGGATATCCCTTTCCCACTCTTCCAGCTCTCTGCCATAAACAGCAATAAATTTAAGGAGGTCCTTTTCCGGTTCAACCGGGAATTTCTTCTTCTTTTTATTGACAGCATCTTTTTCTGTTTCTTGGCGGACCCCTATATTCCATAAGTCATCATAAGGAGTCACTCTCTTCTTGTGCTCCTGCCGGCATCTGCCATATTGGCACTGCTCCTTCTGCGGGGCCTGCTCTCTGCCGATATTATGTCTGGGGTCAATATGCTCCTGTATTGCCAGGGCGGAGTCCAACAACGATTCCACACGCTGCCGCCCGAACCTGTATTCATACTCCCTGATACGGTCCGCATTTCTGGACATGGACTCAACCATGTCTCTTGAGGTATGCCTGAACCATTTATTATTTTTGAAAAAATCACAATGCGCATAAACGTGTGCGGCTACCAGTTTGTTCTGAATCAGTAAATTCCCGTCCAGGAGAAAGGCATAGCAAGGGTTTGAATTAATGACCAGTTCATATATTTTACTTAGATTATAGTCATACTGTGTCTTCATCCGGTGGAATGCCTTGCCAAAAGACCAGTGAGAATATCTGGTCGGCATTCCATATGCCCCAAATGTGTAAATAATATCAGAAGGAATAATTTCGAAACGCATATCATAAAAATCCAAGCCAAATTCCTTGGCCTTATTTGATATCTGTTCCAGTGATTCCTGAAACAGTTTGATTTCTTCTGAAGTCATCCCATCACACCTAACCCGTTAATTGTAAGAGCTCTGTTTATCAGGTCTCGTTATGGGGCTTGAAAAAGGTCTTCAGCGCTGGATAAACTCCTGTTTTATCTTTTATGAGCACACTGGTAAACTTTTCATCATTTATCTTACGGTAGACAGACATAAGTGAACTTGAATTATAGTATAGTCCCTCAATCTCGCCATAACCAAAAATATTACAAAAATCAAGCAGTTTTCGTACCAGTTCCAGGCACTTCCCATTATCTGACGGCAGATTATCCCCGTCAGAAAAATGAAAGGGATAGATATTATAGTCTTCAGGACTGTACCTCGTTTGAATTATCTCCAGAGCCAGTTCATACACAGAGGAACACCGGGTACCGCCGCTTTCCCCCTTGGTAAAAAACTCCTCTTCACTGACTTCCTTGGCAGCAGTGTGGTGTGCCAGAAACAAGATGTTAACATTCTGGTATTTGGTCCGGAGAAACCTGACCATCCAGAAAAAAAAGCTCCTGGCTATATACTTCTCGAAGGGACCCATTGAACCTGAAGTATCCATCATGGCAATCACAACCGCATTTGACTGGTATCTGATATCCTGGTCCCATGTTTTAAACCTCAGGTCATCAGGCTTGATAGCAATTTCACCGGTCCCGTCAACTGCATTCCTTCTAATGCTCTCCATTATAGTCCTGCGCTTATCAATATTACTCATAATCCCTTTTTTTCTGACATCCCTAAACTGGAACGACTCGCTTATCAGCTCCTGCTGCTTTTTTTCCTTCAAATTGGGCAGACCCAAATCCTCGAAGATTAGCTCGGCCAGTTCATCAACCGTAATTTCAGCCTCATAGTAATCCATTCCCGGCTCCGAACCGGCCCCCGGCCCTTTTCCCGGGCCCTGTGAGCTGCTGTCCTGGCCCAGTACATCCCCCTGTTTGGTATCACCATCACCCTGACCGACATACTTTTGCTTGTTCCTATTGAATCTGAAATGAAATTCGTCCAGGGACCTTATCGGGACTTTTACTATTTTTCGGCCTTCGGACATGATAATGCTTTCCTCGGCTACAATGTCGGCCAGGTTTCTCTTAATGGCCTCCTTAACTTTTTCCATATGGCGCTGTTGGTCAATATGCCCCTTACGGTGCAAGGACCAGTCGTCCTTGGACACAATGAAGCTGGTGCCTGTCAACGCCATCACCTCCCGAAGTATAACAGTACTTACCTGTTCAACAGACTTCCTACATATTTTAGCAGCTCATTGGCACAAACGGAGCAGTAGCCGTGGTCTTCGATAAGCTTAGCAGTAACCTCATTAACCCGCTTCAACTGTTCCGCATCTGGTGTCTTGCTGGAGGTAGTAATTTTAACAATATCTTTGAGGTCTGCAAACAGTTTCTTTTCGATAGCTTCCCTCAGCCGTTCATGCGAACTATAGTCAAACCTTTTTTCCTGCCTGGCATAACTCGAAAGCCTAATCAGAATCTCTTCCCGAAAGCTCTTTTTGGAATTCTCAGATATGCCAATCTGCTCCTCTATAGACCTCATGAGCTTCTCATCAGGGTCCATTTCTTCCTCGGTAATCGGGTCCTTAACCTTGACCCCGTTACAGTAGGACTCAATATTGTCAAGATAGTTGTTAAACATCGTCTTGGCTGACTCCTCAAAGGAATAGACAAATGCCTTTTGGATCTCTTTTTTGGATATATGATCATATTCTTTTCTTGCATCTGATATGAAGTTAAGCAGCCGTTCCTTCTCTTCTTTGCTTATTGACGGGTGCTGGTCCAGACCATCCTTTAACGCCCGCAGAATGTCCAGGGCATTGATGCATACCGTCCCACTCCTTATCAATGCAGTCGATATGCGGTTAATTACATAACGCGGGTCCACACCGCTCATGCCTTCTTCCACAGCCTCTGCCTGAAGTTCATTGATATCTTTTTGCTTGAATCCTTCCACATCTTCACCGTCATAAAGCTTCATTTTCTTCATCAGGTCCATACCCTGTTTCTTGGATTCCTTTAATCTTGACAGGACAGAAAAAATAGCAGCCGTCTTTAAGGCATGTGGTGCAATGTGTATATCGGTCATATCACTCTGAGATATGAGCTTCTGATAAATTTTGACTTCTTCAGAAACTTTCAGGTTATATGGAACTGGCATCACAATAATCCTTGATTGCAGAGCCTCATTCTTCCTGTTAGCAATAAAGCTCCTGTATTCAGCTTCATTGGTATGGGCAATAATTACCTCATCAGCTGATATGAGGGCAAATCGTCCTGCTTTGAAGTTTCCTTCCTGGGACAGGCTTAAAAGGTTATAGAGAAACTTTTCATCACACTTGAGCATTTCCTGAAACTCCATAATTCCCCTGTTGGAAATATTCAATTCCCCGTCAAATCTGTAAGCCCTTGGGTCGGACTCACTGCCAAATTCCGTAATCGTGGCAAAGTCAATACTTCCTGTCAGTTCTGCAATATCCTGAGACTTGGGATCTGACGGGCTGAAAGTACCAATGCCAATCCTTTGATCCTCAGATAAGATAACCCTTTCCACGATAACCTGGGATACATCGTTATTATATTTTCTTTCCAGCATCATCCTACAGGATGGGCATAATTCACCCTCAATATAAACCCCGTGCCTCTGCCAAAACTCCTTCCTCATTTCCTTGGGTACCATGTGCAGAGGCTCTTCATGCATGGGGCACCCCTTAATTCCGTACATTGCTCCCCTATCAGTTTTAGAATACTGTTCCAACCCTCTTTTGATCATAGTCACGATTGTTGATTTCCCGCCACTTACCGGGCCCATTAAAAGCAGTATCCGCTTTCGCACGTCCAGTCTTCTGGCAGCGGGATGAAAGTACTCCTCAACCAACCGTTCAATGGTCTTATCCAGTCCGAAGATTTCTTTATCAAAGAAATGATACTTTAGTCTTTCGTTTTCTTCGTTAATACCGCTATCTTTGATCATTTGATAGACTTTTGCATGAGATAATTGGGCTATTTGGGGATCCTTGGTGACCATATCCAGGTACTGAGCAAAGATACCTTCCCACTGCAAAACTTCCTGTTGCTTCCTGTAATCGGCTAACTCTTTAAGTATTTCCACGTAATTCTTCCCCCCCAAACGACCTTAGTTTTATGGAATTAATTTCTTCTTAAACATTATATGCTTAAGGTTGTAGGATGAAAACCTAAATAAGCATTTTTGCAATTTTTGTCGTTTTCAGAACCGTTCAGTGGGCAAAAACTTCTATTCGCAGAAATATTATGGCAATTGTATGAATTTTAGGATAATATCAAAATAAAACTTTGGAGGTGGGGTAAATGCAGTCATGTAAAATATGTGGAGAAAAAATATCCATCGAAGAAAAATCAAGAGGTACCTGTTCTGACTGTGAAACTGCTATCGCAAAACTGATAATTAAAAAATCGGGCAAAGGAATCTATCCCCGTAAGGTCAGCTTAAAATACTAGGACTTAACTTGGACTCAGGCACTGAACCTGAGTTTTTTTGTTTTTCCGCAAGGTGAATGGTTCCTGAAAATGACCGGTAATGGTATTTGGATGCGGGGACTCCCTGCCTTGTTGCCGGTGATTTGCAGCTAGTCTCATAACGGTGTCAGTGCAAGGAAAATCTTGTACAATAGCTCACCATATTCCTCAGTCATTTCCGGAAATAATACTTAAAAGAGGAAAAACAAAAAATCCAAGGCGTAACGCCTTGGACACTTTATTCAAATATCTCCCTGATAAAATTGGGCAGTGCAAAACAGGCCTGATGGATTTCTTTATTGTAGTATTTCAGGTTCATCTCCTGTAACCTGTCCGAGTCAGGTGTGACGGCAAGCGGGTCATATTTCTTGCTGCCACAGGTAAACGTCCAGAAACCTCCGATATATGTTGCGATTGCTGTAAGGTACGTTCTGGTTATGGGGAAAATATCTTTAATATTTCTATGTACACTTGAAAGGAGTTCCCTGTTAAATACAGGTGACTCGGTCTGAGCTACAAGTATGCCATCATCCTTTAAAGCATTGTATACATCTGTGTAAAATTCCTTCCCGAAAAGTCCGATTGCGGGACCGATGGGGTCTGATGAATCTACTAAAATCACATCATAATAGTTTTGTTTCCTCTTGATAAATCCAAGTCCATCCTCAACAAAAATTCTTACTCTGCTGTCACTAAGAGCGCAGCTTATTTCGGGCAGGTACTTCCGGGATGCCCAGATAACCTTCTCATCAATTTCAACAAGGTCTGCCTGCTTGACAGACTGATATCTTACCGCTTCCCTGACAGTACCCCCGTCCCCTCCGCCGATAACCAGCACTTTTTGGGGATTAGGATGAGCCATCATGGCCGGATGGGCTATCATTTCATGGTATATAAATTCGTCTTTTTCTGTTGTCTGAATAATGCCGTCAAGAACAAGAGCCCTGCCAAACTCCATGGTATCAATAACAGCCAGATCCTGATAATCAGTCCGTTCAGTATAAACAGTTTCGCTGAATTTCCACGTAACTGAGTATCCGTCAGTGTGCTTTTCATTTATCAAGAATTCCATAATCTCAGCTTCGAAACCTCCTCTGAATAGTGTCTGTAAGTTATTCTAGCCAAAATTAAGGAAATCCTGCATCAAACCTAGATTTTAAATTGTTCTACTTGATATTACTCTTCAAGGAGATGATATTTTTCCAGTTTTTGGTATAGACCAGCCCTGGAAATCCCCAAGCTTCTGGCAGCTTTAACCTTATTGCCTCCTGACCTCTGGAGGGCCTGAATCAATGCATTTCGTTCCGTATCCTCCAGAATGGTTTTAAGTGACATCCTGTCATTTATCTGCAACTGTGCCTGTGACATCTTTTTAAGATATACCGGGAGATGGTGAGGCTGGATTATCTGGTCTTCGATGACATTAAAAATCCGTTCCATTACACTGTCCATTTCCCTAACATTACCAGGCCAGGTGTGTTTGATGAAAATATTGTATACTTCAGAAGAAATCCCGATAACCTTCTTACCATATTCGTTGTTATATTTTCCAATCATAAAATTTATCAATGGTTCAAGGTCTTCACGCCTGTCACGCAGAGGAGGGATATAAAAAGTAAGGACATTAAGCCTGTAATAAAGATCCTCACGAAACAGGTTCTGCTTGACCATCTCATCAAGGTTCTGTTTTGTAGCAGCGATAATCCTTACATCAACGAGTTTTGTGCGGTCATCTCCAATTCTCTTAATCTCCCTGGTCTGCATTATATTCATAATTTTGGCCTGCAGAGAAGGAGAAACAGCTCCGATATCATCGATAAATATTGTTCCCTGGTCTGCCAATTCAAATTTACCAATCTGCCCATGTCTCAGTGTTCCACTAACGGTCCTTTCAGCTAAACCAAATAATTCAGCATCAATAAGGTTTTCAGGGACTGCCGAACAATTCACCCTAACAAAGGGACCGTGTTTCCTGGAACTTTCCAGGTGGATAGCGTGGGCAAAAAGTTCCCTTCCGGTACCGGATTCACCCCGCAGCAATATTGTTGAATCTCCGTTGGCTACTTTTTTTATTGTTTCTTTAAGCTGTATAATCACCTGGCTCTTGCCGACAATGTTTTCCACCTTATATTTGGCGCCAGATACTTTTTCAAGCTGATCCTTATAGTATTCCAGCTTGTTTTTAAGAGTGTTCACCTGGTTAACGAGAGAATCCATTTCATACACAGGTTTGAACCTTAACTTGCCGACAGCCCCGGATAATTCATTTTCATGATACACCGGAATTATAGAAACAATTACATCACTGCCTTTTATCTGGATAGGCTCTGCCAATTGATGTGCCCCACTGTCAAGAACTCTTTTTATCTGGAGTTCGGGCAGCACCACCGAGATATGTTTACTCATAACCTTCTCCTTATTAAGTCTCAAGAAGCTGCAGAAGGCCTCATTGCATATCTCAATATGACCGTCCTTGTCGGTCACCACTATACCCTCGTGGGCATTACTGAGAACAGTCTCCAGTACTCCTCTGGACTCTTTTACCGATACCATTTCATCAATGATTTCCTGAAAAGCATTTAGATCCTCAAGAACCGCAACAGCGCCAACAACCTCTCCATCCTTTATGATTGGGGTCGAATTAGCAATACACTCTCTGCCATTAATAGTAACTTTCTGCCCTAATGCAGGTATTCCGGCATGCAGGACAACAGGAAGGCATGATTCAGGCATTATTTCCTGTATATGCATCCCCCCTACATCCTTTAAAAGCCGGAAAATTTCCCGGGCAGGTTTATTAAATATCACTATGTATCCATCTTTATCCACCGCTATGATTCCATTATAGGCAGAGTCCAGAATGGAACTGAGGCTGTACTCCCAGTTTAGGTTATTGACAGCTCTTCTAGATAAAATCATTTGCTTCACACCCCATGATAAGTTACAGTCCTTTTCAGTTTTTATTGTATCTTATCGTGGGCACATTGACTTTAGTTTTTCCTGCAATGGTCGGTTTTGAAAGGTAAACGGGTTTCTACGGTGCTAAATAGTAGTTTTTTGAAGCTTAATGGTTCCAGTAATATTTCATAAGAATATTTCAATTTGAATAGCGGCACTACTACTATTAAGAAAAGAAACTAAAGGAGAAACGACAGTGCCCGCTAAAATATTAGCTTTTCTGCTGCTCTTGTTCGGTGTTGGGGCCAGTCTGTCTGTACTGTACAAATCATTAATTGCCGTTGTGAATCCACAGTTCCAGAAAAAACCGGAACAGCAGTCTAAAAGAAACCAATTGAACTATTCAGCTAATAATCTAAAGCTGGATAATAGGACAGAGGGAAATCAAGAATTAGAAAATATATTGGAATCAGGAAAACCAGGAAATGAAAGGTGACTCAACTGGGGTTAGTAGGTCCCGGGTTGATACCTACGGTCACCACTCCTGTACTGAATTGCCTCTGCAAGGTGTTTTTCACAGATTTTTTCATTCTTGTCCAGGTCAGCTATCGTTCTGGCAACCTTTAGTATTTTCTTATAAGCTCTGGCGCTTAACTGCAGGTTTTCAAAGGCGCTCTTCATAAGCTCCGCAGTTTTTTCATCAATTTGACAATAATTTCTTATTTCTCTGCCACCCATCTGTGAATTTGACTGGATGTCGGTCCCGGTAAAACGTTTCTGCTGGAGCTGCCTGGCCCTCTCGACCCTTAGGCGGATCTGTGCGGAAGTTTCATTCTTGTGCGTTTCCTGAAGCTCGCGGTAATGGATTCTAGGCACCTCGATATGGATATCCATCCTGTCTATTAAGGGTCCGGAAATCCTGTGCTTGTACCGGCTAACCTGGATGGGAGTGCAGACACACTGTGTCGAGGTATCTCCGAGATAACCACAGGGGCATGGATTCATTGAGGCCACAACCATCATTTGGGCAGGATACTCAATACTGCCATGCACCCTGGATATACACACCTTCCCGTCTTCCATCGGTTGTCTCAGGGACTCCAGGGTATCCCTGGCAAACTCTGGCAGCTCGTCAAGATAAAGTATCCCATAATGGGCCAGGCTGATCTCACCCGGTCTGGGACTGCTCCCACCGCCAATCATCCCTGCCCTGGAGACATTGTGATGTGGTGACCTGAATGGTCTGCCGGTCAGCAGCGGCAGGTTAGCTTTTAACAATCCGGCCACACTATATACTTTGGTTACTTCGAGTGCCTCCTGTAGAGCCATTTGTGGTACAATCTGGCGCAGTCTCCTGGCCATCATTGTTTTCCCGGACCCCGGGGGTCCGGTCATCAGGATATTATGTCCCCCTGCAGCGGCAACCTCCAGGGCTCTCTTAACCCGGTAATGTCCGTTAACATCAGCCATATCTTCGGAACAGGGGTCAGCTCCGCTTTTCAGCATTTCATTTATATTGATTTCATGGGGTTTTATTGATACTCTACCGTCAAGAATAGCCACAGCCTCAGCCAGGCTGGCTACAGGCAGTATCCTGACTCCGGCGACTAAAGCAGCCTCATCTGCATTGTCAACAGGAACGATTATCTCTCGATAAGCGGTTTTTTCCATAATACCCATAACTGATGGCAGGATACCGGTTACCCCCCTGGCTGAGCCATCCAGTGAGAGTTCTCCAAGAAAGACATGTTTTCCAAAGTCATTATTCATTAGCTGTCCGGAAGCAGCAAGGATGCCTATCGCAATGGGGAGGTCAAAAACAGCACCTTCCTTCTTTGTATCAGCCGGAGCCAGATTTACCGTAATCCTTCCCAGGGGGTACTCCATTCCTGAATTGCGAATCGCAGCCCTGACCCGTTCCCTTGATTCCTTTACGGCTGTATCAGGAAGTCCAACGATTTCCAGTCCTGGCAATCCGGTAGTAATATCTACTTCAACATCGACGGGATATCCGTCCAGTCCTTTCAGGGCAAAACTTTTAACGACTGCTAACAAAATCCTTCCTCCTCAGAAACAGTTCTCCAATACCCGGACCGATTCCGGCCTATTAGTTTCATCAAGCCTGATGGCATATACATCAAATCTCAAGATTCGCGGCAAATTACGATTTTTAGCCAGGTAATATTCTGCCAGCAGCCTCAATTTCTTCTGTTTTCTATAATCAACAGCCTCCTCCGGAAAACCGTAGCGCCCATTCCGGCGCGTTTTCACCTCAACAAAAACAACGGTATCCCCGAATCCAGCAATTATATCGATTTCCCCATACCGACACCGGAAATTCCTTTCGAGAATTTTGTAGCCGTGTTCTATCAGGGCATTGGCTGCTATATCTTCCCCGATGGCTCCAATTTCCTTTTTGTTAAGACCCTCCAATTTTAACACCTCAGAAACATTATACCATGCCACTGCTTTCCTTTGTAACCATTTTTTTACTTATCTGGGCCAAAAAAAGGAACCTGATTGCTCAGGTTCCTTTTTCCTAGCTTCCTTTTAGGTTTGATTTTTTATTTTTTCTTTCTTTCCGTTGCTCTTTTTTAGAAGAACAGTGAATTAGCTGCAAGGTTTGCCAGCACTGACAACGGCTGTGGATAAACACCGAGGAACACGGTAACTATCATAGTAATCAGCAGAACTGCTTTTGCTCCTGCCGGAACCACAATCGGACTGTCATCTACCGGGTCAGCCATATACATTATTTTGGCAACTGAAAGATAGTAGTAAACTGACGCCATACTCATCAACAGACCGATAATGACCAGCCAGAGGTAGCCTTGGTCTACGATTGATGAGAACAGGTAAAACTTACCGGCAAAACCTGCCAGAGGTGGAATGCCTGCCATTGAGAGCAGACAAACCGTCAAAACTGCAGCCATTAATGGTGACCGCTGGGCCAGGCCTGCATAATCCTTAATCTCATCACTGCCGGTATTTGCGGAAAAGTTCATGACTACAGTAAAGGCTCCAATAGTCGCAAACACATACAGCATACCATAGAAGGCTACACCCCTTACCCCTGCCGCGCTGGCTGCAATTACACCGGTCATGATGTAACCTGCCTGGGCAATACTGGAGTAAGCCAGCATTCTCTTAATGTTTGTCTGTGGAATAGCTACCAGGTTACCAATGATTATCGTCAGAGCAGCGAGTGCTGCAAAGAGCATCTTCCACTGGAGACTGTAATCAGGGAAGGCAACCAGGAACACCCGCATAAGAGCCGCAAATGCCGCTGCTTTGGAACCTACGGCAAGAAATGCGGTAACAGGTGTAGGGGCTCCCTCATATACATCAGGGGACCACATTTGGAACGGTACTGCAGAAATTTTAAAACCGAAACCGGCCACCAGGAAGACCATCCCGACTACCATAGCCGGTGGCAGGCTGCCCATTTCCGCCAGTTTCACAGCAACTTCTGAAATAACCGTTGTCCCTGTCATCCCGTATACAAGACTTAAACCGTAAAGCAGAATACCTGAGGACATTGCTCCGAGAATCAGGTATTTGATACCGGCTTCAGCAGATTTGCTGTCATTTTTCTTAAACCCGGTAAGAATATAGAAGGAGATGGTCATTGTTTCCAAGCCAAGGTACAGGGTGATAAATTCACCTGCAGATGACAGCACCATCATCCCAACAGCTGCAAAAACCGTCATTACGAAGAACTCGCCATAATTTGTGCCCATTTTCTTGACATACAGTGTTGCAGCAAGAGTAACCAGCACAGCGGCAACAAGGATCAGCTGTTTGAAGAATATCGAAAAATCATCGACATAGTACATACCTTCAAATGCCGTTGCATTTATACCATAGTACCCAAAACTGATAAACAGTATAATTGCCAGGCCTATGGTTACCAGATATCCCAGTCCATAGCGCTGTTCTTTGGGAATCAGCAGACCGATGACCAATACCGCAATCGCCAGAAGGACAGTTGCAATTTCAATAGTCAGCAAAGACAGATCCATTAGATACTCCCTCCCATCTGAGCTGCAGCGGTTGTGGCCTGAACCAATTTAGCCGCAATAGGCTGCACTCCGGAATCTACCATATCCATGAGCAAGGAGGGGAATACACCAAAGGCGACGATGAATACAATTAAGACTACAACCGGAATCCAGTACGAGCCTTTGATATCCTCTACATGATCCCACTCTTCCTTACGGGGTCCAAACAATACATTGGCAACCATCCGCAGCACATAGACCGCACCGAGAACCACACCGGTCAGGGCAATTATTGCCGGAATCTGTAGGGATGGTTCCTTAAATGCGCCTACAAAGGTCGTAAACTCAGGTACAAAGCTTACCAGGCCCGGCAGACCGGCTGATGCCATAGCTGCAACCACAAAACCGACAGCCGCAACCGGCATCTGGTGGGCTAACCCGCCAAGGTCAGGAATATACCTGCTCTTGGTGGCCGCATAAATGTAACCAACCATAGAGAAGAAGAGGGCCGACATGACACCATGGGCAAACATGTTGGCAACAGCGCCGTTAAGACCGATGATGTTCATAGATGCCACCCCGATGAGAACAAAGCCCATGTGACTGACACTGGAATAACCGACAACATACTTCATGTCTTTTTGAGCCAGACAGATTAGTGCGGCATAGACCACGTTAGCAACTGCAAATATCGCTATCAGCGGAGCCCAGAACTTTGCTCCAACCGGAAGGATAAACAGGCCAATCCGGATCAGACCGTAACCACCAATCTTTTTCAGTACACCGGCGTGAATCATGGAAACCGCCGTAGGCGCTCCGGCGTACCCGTCAGGTGACCAGGAGTGGAACGGGAACATTGACAACAGGCAGGTAAAGCCAAATGCCATCATCCCAAACACCACTATCTGAAACTGAGTCGAAAAATCAATAGTTGCCAGTTTGGCAATGTCAAATGTCGGGGTACCAAGAATTCCTGCCGCCTCCTTGTACATCCAGATCATAGCTGCGAGGAGGAAGGCGCTTCCTATCAGCAGGTAGATAGTCAGCTTCATACCTGCATATTCCTTGGTAACATCCTTTGTCTTACTTCCACTACCCCAGATAATAACCATAATATAAATGGGGATTACCACTACTTCGTAGAAGAGGAAGAAGATAAACAGGTCACGGGCTATAAATGTACCCATAACCCCGGTAATCAGAATCAGGAGCAGGATGTAAAATTCCTTGGCACGTTTTTCCACACTCCAGGAACGCGAAAATACTGATGTAAACCCGATAATGTTTGTCAAGAGCAGCATCGGCAGGCTAAACCCGTCAACACCCAGGGAGTAAATGACTCCAAGGTCAGCAACCCATGGGATGTCTTCGGTAAAAGCGAAACCGCCTATTCCAGTCTTCACATATTGGGTATAGTACACAATGTATAGAATAATGGTCAGAACCAGAGAGATGAAGGTGGTAATACCGGCAACTGCCTTAATTATCTTGGATTCTTCCTTGGGTATAAAGACACTGATTAATGCCCCAATGATTGGTGACAGCAAAATAGCAGTCAGTACGGGAAAACCCATTACCTTACACCTCCTAACAGACTCAGACTGGCTGAACTGGTATCAGCAAAACTCATGATTAATACCAGGATCACAACTCCGGCAAATAATACCAGGGCATAGTGCTGGAGTTTACCGGTCTGAACACGTCTTAAGATACTGCCAAGTATTTTGGCAGCGTTTCCGATTCCATTGATAATCCCGTCAACAACTGTGATATCAAACCACCACAGGGCGCGGCCAAGTCCATCAAGAACATTGTGGATCAGCCACAGGTAAATCTCATCAATATAGTACTTGTTAAATGACAGCTTGTAAAGCGGGGCAAATTTCTGAGCCAGAGCCTCATGGGATACAGCTTTTTTGCCGTAAATCCAATAAGCCAGGAAAATTGACCCCAGCGCCAGGATAGTTGACACTATGATTATAGCCCAGTCAACACCGGCATGGTGGAATTCTCCGAGCCTTACATAATACCCGAAGCCATGCTCAACCCATGGCGCCCCAATGAACCCACCGAAAATGGAGAATATTGAGAGTACAACCAAGGGGAATGCCATCGAAAACGGTGCCTCATGCGGGTGGAATGACTTGTCACGCGGCTCGCCGTGGAAGCAGATAAAGAACATCCGGAACATATAGAAGGCTGTCAGGGCTGCAGTAATCGTAGCCATCCAAAACAGCACGAAATAAAGTCCGGCAAACTGACCTCCGTGAGAAGCCTCTTTAACTACCAGGAGGATCTCGTCTTTACTGAAGAAGCCTGCAAAGGGGAAGATACCGGCAATAGCCAGACATCCAACAAGGAATGTCCAGTAAGTAATCGGCATTTTCTTCTTCAGTCCGCCATACTTCCAGATGTCGGCATCATTATTCATGGCATGCAAAACACTACCTGCGCCAAGGAACATCAGGGATTTGAAGAAGGCGTGTGTAAACAGGTGGAACATACCGCCTGTGAGGCTGCCAGCACCCAGTGCCAGCATCATATAACCAAGCTGTGATACTGTCGAATAAGCCAGTATCTTTTTCATCTCGGTCTGGGTTATAGCAATAGTCGCCGCAAACAGGGCTGTAAATCCACCCATAAAGGCCACAAAAGCCATTGCACCCGGAACGGTTTGGAAGAGAATCAAACTACGCCCTACCAGATAGACACCGGCGACAACCATAGTTGCGGCATGAATCAGCGCACTGACCGGAGTAGGGCCTTCCATGGCATCAGGCAGCCACACATGAAGCGGGAACTGGCCTGATTTTCCGATCGGACCCAAGAACAGGATAGCAGCAATAGCTGTCAAACCACCTACAGACAGGTTGGTATAATCCTGGAAGTTGGGGATCATTTCACCCAGTGTCATCAAGTCAAGAGTTCCAAAGTTAATCTGCAGGAGAAGAATCCCCAGCAGCAGGCCAAAGTCACCGGTGCGGGTGGTGATAAAGGCCTTTTTCGCAGCTTCCCGTGCCGAGTACTTATGCCACCAGAAACCTATCAGCAGGTATGAACACAAACCTACCAGCTCCCAGAAGACAAACATCTGCAACAGGTTGGGAGCGATAACCAGTCCCAGCATGGACATGGCAAACAGAGCCAAAAAAGCATAGAAACGGGAGAACGCTTCATCACCGTGCATGTAGCCAAGTGAATAAATATTAACCATTAAAGCCACCAGGCTTACCATGAACAGCATCATGGCTGATGTCGGGTCAATCTGGACACCCATTTCAACCTTGAGACCGCTCATTTCAAACCAGGTTACCACCTGTTTGAGCGGTTGTTCGACAAACTGGTCCCCGGCCTGGATTACCCCTATACCTATGCAAACCGCCAGCAAAAACGACATCAGAATTGCTGTAATTCCTATAAAAGCGCTTACTTTAGGAAGTGGTCTGAAAACAAGAAATATCAGCAAAAATGCAATTGCCGGTAGGAGAGGTATCAACCAGGCGTTGTGAAGAGCAAAATCAATCATCTTGTTCTTTGCACCTACCTTCGTTAGTAGAAACTACCATTTTAACCAATCGAAATCATCGACATTAACTGAAATACGGTCACGGTAAATAGCAACAATTAACGCCAAACCGACAGCTACCTCTGCGGCAGCTACGGCAATTACAAAGATGGCAAATACGTGTCCTGTCAGGATACCTGTGGTAACATACCTGGCAAAGGCAACGAGGTTAATATTTACCGCATTCAGCATAAGTTCAAGGCCCATTAAAATTGCGATGGCATTTCTTTTAGCCAGAGCCCCAAACAGACCTATACAAAACAATGTCCCACTTAAAATCAGAAAGTGTTCTAATCCGATCATGAGGTCTTTTTCACCTCTTTCGCAATGATTACCGCTCCGATGAGTGCAACCAGCAAGAGAATTGCAGCGACTTCAAAAGGAACTACATACTTGGTAAGCATTAATTCTGCAATACTGCCAACAGTTTCCTGAGGCGGCTCAGCTCCAGTCTTAGGCCAGTTGGTTGAAACAACCATGACGGCATTAATTACAACTAATGCCAGGGATACGATGCCAGCCAAAGCCGCATGATTTGAAAACAGGTTGGTTTCCTTCATGTTTCCTCTTTGAGTCAGCATGATACCGAAAACAATAAAGATAGTAATCGCGCCTGCATAAACCAGAACCTGTACGGCAGCCATAAAGTCGGCATATAACATCAGATAAACTGCGGCTACCCCCAAAAAGGTAACTACCATAAAAAGAGCGCTGTGGAAAATGTTTTTATTCATTACCATCATTAATGCTGACCCTAACGTAATTATGGCAATGAGCCAGAACATAAAATTCATTTAACTATTTCACCCCTAACTCGCCTTTGCCGATTCATCTTGTTTTTCTTCAGGTTTCACATTTTTCTCGGGTATTTCCTTCTTATCATCATCCGGTGACGGGGTATATTTTGCATAAAGGTCGAGATTTACCTCATCACGGAAAAACTTTGCCCTTTCGTAATCATGGTTCCACTGCAGGGCTTTGGTAGGACAAACCTCTACGCAAAAACCGCAGTAAAGGCATTGTTCAGCCAACATTTTGTAACCTGACAGCTTCTTCTTGTTGTTTTCGTCCTTAACAGATTCAATCTTGATAACATGATTAGGGCATGCATTGGAACAAAGACCGCAAGCAATACACTTGGCCACATTCAGGTCAAAGGACCCTTTAGAACGGGCAGGTAAAACGGGTCTTTCCTCTGGATACTGTTGGGTAACTTTCTTCTCAAAAAGGTGTCCAATAGTAATCTTAAGTCCTTTAAAAATTCCTTTTCCAAACATTATCTCACCACCTTAAAGAGTTATCATCCGGTAAACGTAAACTCCTATGCCTGTAACCAAAATGTTAGCCAAAGAAACAGGAATAAGGAATTTCCAACCGAAGTGCATCAAGTGGTCTATCCGGATCCTTGGCAATGTCCAACGCATCCACATAAACACGAAAATAACCAGATAAATCTTGAGCATAAGCCATAGGAACGGTGGGATAAATGTCAGGCCGAAAGGAGCATTCCATCCTCCAAGGAACATAATGGAAATTATGGCTGAACTGGCAACCAGGTTCCCATACTCAGCAATCATATAAATAGCCCAGCGGATTCCGGAATACTCGGTCATGTAACCGGCAACCAGTTCCTGCTCACCTTCTGCCAGGTCGAAAGGTCCCCTGTTAAGCTCTGCTGTAGCTGCAACAAAGAAAACAATAAAAGCAATTAACTGGGGAATCACAAACCACGTGTTCTTCTGAGCATTGACAATATCAGTCAGGTTTAATGACCCGGCTATCATGACCACACCCAACAGTGAAAAAACCATGGGAATTTCGTAACTAATCATCTGGGCAACTGTACGCATGCCCCCAAGCAGTGAATACTTGTTGTTGGAAGACCAGCCACCCATCAGAAGTGACAGGGTTGCTGTGGAACCAACTGCAATAAAGTAGAATATCCCGATATTGAGGTTCTGCAGCAAAGCCACTCCTTCACTAAAAGGTATCACGGCAAAGGCCGTAAGACTTGTAATAAAAGCACAGGTGCTGGCAATCTTGAAAATAAACCTGTCGGCATTTGCAGGAATAATATCTTCTTTACCCAGCACTTTTACGATATCGACCGGAAACTGTAAAAACCCAGCCGGTCCTAGGCGGTTGGGACCTCTACGCAATTGAAAATAAGCGGCTAATTTACGTTCCATCCATACCAGAATTATCAGGTTAATCATTACAAACAGAATGGCCACAAGTGTCCAAACAGCCGTAGTGATTATCTCTGTAGCCGTAGCGGAGAATCCCAAACTGCCCATTAGCCAGTCTCTTAAGCCGTTAGCAATTGTATTAAAAATTTCCATGCATCTTCTCCCCTATAACCTTTTTTTCCTTCCATCTCCTGGGTCAACTTAACGGTCAACCTCACCGAGAACTATATCAATAGATGCGAGGGCAACAACCAGGTCCATCAGGTGCAGCCCTTTAGCAGTTGTCGGCAGGAAGCCCAGGTTTACAAAACAGGGTGAATAGATCCTGGTGCGATAGGGCTTGGTAGAACCGTCACTGACAATGTGGAACCCAAGGTGACCCTTGGAGTTTTCTATGCGATGGAAGGCTTCACCCACCGGTGGTTTGATTACCTTTGGAACTTTAGCCATAATCGGTCCTTCAGGAATATCCTTCATGGCCTGTTTAATAATTTTAACACTTTCCCTCATTTCTGCTACCCTAACACAGTACCTGTCATAGGTATCACCATCTTTCCTTACCGGCACGTCAAACTTAAACCTGTCATAAATGCCGTAAGGCTCATCCCTGCGGAGGTCGTAGTCAAAACCGGATGCCCTGAGGTTAGGACCGGTAAAACCAAAGCTGAGCGCCATTTCCGCACTGACAGGCGCTACTCCAATAGTTCTCGCCCGAACGATTTCATTGCCGGTAAGGATGCCGTCATACTCATCAATACAGGCAGGCATATCATTCATCAGGTTTTCCAGTTCCTTAAACCATGCTTCATCCACGTCTGCAGCCACGCCGCCAATTCTCATATAATTGGGCATCAATCTCTGTCCTGATGCCGCTTCAATAAGGTCAAGCATTCTATCCCTATCACGGAACGCATACATAAAGGGCGTAAATCCAGCCATATCAAGGGCAAAGGTGCCAACATAGATAGCATGGCTGGCAAGACGCTGTAATTCGCCCATAATAACCCGGAGATACTCAGCCCTTTCCGGAATCTCTCCGGTAATTCCCATTAGTTTCTCAACAGTCTGGACATATGTCAGCTCATTGAGCATGCCTGATACATAATCCAGCCTGCCATTATAGGGAATAAACTGGGTATAGGTACGGGCTTCAGCCAGTTTTTCAAGCCCGCGGTGTAAATATCCGGTATGGTTGACACACTCTCTGATATATTCCCCTTCAAGCTTTAAAACACACCGGAAAACGCCGTGAGTACTAGGGTGTTGAGGTCCCATGTTCAGGGTTAACTCTTGTGTTTTTAACATTAATTCTAACACCTCTACAATCCCGATTTTGGAGTCAGTAATGACAATTTTTGCGCTTAGTTTTTATAGTCTTTGCGCAGCGGATGGCCGTCAAAATCATCAGACAGCAAAATTCTCTTTAAATTGGGGTGTCCGGTAAATTCGATCCCCATCAGGTCATATACTTCTCTTTCCTGAACATTGGCGGCTATCCAAAGTGAAGTGATCGAGGGAACCTGAGGTTTTGCCTTATCCAGTTCAACTTTAACAGTCAGTTTATGAAAATAAGTCAAGGAATTCAAGTGGTATACAACTGTAAAGTTTTCCGGATAATCAACAGAACTCAGGTTCATCAGAACCTTGAAATCGTAATCAGGATTTTCCCTGATTTCCTGCATAACCTCTACGATTTTTTCCGGGTTAACCTTAATTGACTGATTAGTATTGTCCTCAAAAATCTCGGCACAGTCTCCGAACTTCTTATTCAGCTCTCCCACCAGAGCTTCTCTGTTAACAATTTTATCCATGTTTCCTTAACCCCTCAATCTTTTTTGGGTTTGCAATTTTTTGCCGAATCTGCAAGAAACCATACAGCAGCGCTTCTGGCCTGGGTGGGCATCCAGGAACGTAAACATCTACCGGCAAAAAGGTATCTGCACCCTTAACAACATTGTACGAATCTGTAAATGGGCCACCGCTTATGGCACAGCTTCCCATGGCCAGAACATATTTTGGCTCAGCCATCTGCTCATAAAGACGAGCCACCAGGGGCTGCATCTTCTTGGTAATTGTTCCGGCAATAATCATTAGGTCACACTGCCGCGGAGACGGTTTGTAAACCTCAGACCCAAAACGCGCAATGTCGTACCTCGCGTCACCTGCAGCCATCATCTCAATAGCACAGCAGGCAAGACCGAAGGTCAAGGGCCAGATGGACCGCGAACGGCACCAGTTGAATGCAGCATCAACGGTACTTAGGATAACATTGTTCCGCAGCAACTCATCATATTCGTGTGGTTTAATTACATCCATTCTAACGCCCCTTCCTTCCATGCATACCAAAATCCAACTAGTAAAATGGCAATAAATACAAACATTTCAACAATGGCAAACAGACCCAGGCTCTGGAATTTAATTGCCCAGGGATAAAGAAAAACAGTTTCCACATCAAAGGCCACAAAAACTAATGCATACATGAAATAACTGATCTTGAACTGTACCCAGGTATCCCCTTGGGTTTCCAAGCCGCACTCATAAGTCTGCAGCTTGACCGGTGTGGGATTCTTCGGGTGGAACAACTTTGAAGCTCCCAATATTAGCGCTGGGAATACAATTGCCCAAACAATTATTATCGGTATTCCCGAATACTCAGTCAGCATAGTTTCCCTCCTTTCACTAGAATTTTTTATTTAATTAGTGCTTTCTCTATCTATATCCACCAGGAACCACAGGTATTTTGAATCGGTGTTTCTCTGAAAATTCTTGCAATTCAGCACCCCAACTGTGGCTGCCTTATGGTTATAGGCAAGGTATTCTGCGGAAACTTATAATTGTGTTTACAAATACCGTAGGTTTTTCCATCAGGTTAATTTCAGCCCCATTATCAATTTCATTCCCTTGTACATCTTTTATGATTTTAACTGTAGGTCTGGTTGGAAGCACCCTGTTGACATCGGTAATGATGCCACACTCTCCGGTGTTTAGTTCAACAGTACTGCCAACGGGATAGATTTCACAGTGTTCTACAAATAACCTTGTAATTTTGGGATTAAACTGATAACCACCGGAGGCAATGATGATTTCCATCGCTTCATAGGGTAGTATGGCATTTTTGTATACCCTGTCCGCTGTCAAAGCATCATAAACATCAGCAATGGCAACAATTTTCGAGTATTCATGAATATCTTTATTATCTATACCCCAGGGATAACCCGAACCATTGTAACATTCATGGTGCTGCAAAGCAATCAGAGCAGCATTTGGAGTTATCTCCCTGTTATCACTGAGAAGTTGGTAACCTAAAACGGTATGCTTTTTAATTTGTTCAAATTCCCCTTCAGTAAGGGGACCGCATTTTTGAAGAATTGCCTCTGGGATTTTCATCTTCCCGACATCATGAAGCAGGGCTCCAATACCCAACTCTCTGAGTCTTATCTTGGAATACCCCATAAAAATCCCTGTCGAAATTGCAAATATACAGACATTTACCGAATGAGAAAAAGTATAATCATCAAGAATTCTGATGTCTGCCAACTTACCATTTATATGCCTGTTCTTAATCAACTGGTTTGTTATTTTTTCAATAATCGCACGGGCTTTTTCAGCTTTAAAGAGGCTGCCTGCTTTGATATCCTGCATTATCTCCCTGACAACCTGTTCAGCCTCTTCTCTGATAATATATGGTACGATGTCGGGAAGCTCTTCCCGGCATCGCTTGTCTGCCGTCACCTTCCTGCTCGGTGTGCGTGTTTCCTCTTTTCTGACAGGCTCAGGCAGAATTCTTGCCGGCTCAATATAGACAGTCGGAACACCATATAAATACAGTTTGTCTATCCACTTTTGAGTCAGTACAGTGCCTCTGCTCAAAAGAAGGCGGCCATTTCGGCCATATATCTCTTTTGCAATAACCATATCCGGCTTAGCGTTATATATAGCTATCCTTTTCAACAGCTTCGCCTCCGGACGCTAATTGTGCAATTATTCTTTAACACCTGACTAATATATATTCTATACTAAAAGTAAAAATCCCTTCTTGTCAGCAGAAAATTGCCAAAAATTCAGTATCTTTTGTATGTTTGTGTATTTTTATGTTATAACAGGATTAATAGAGTTCAGTTTCAGACACTACCACAACTTACCCTGTACTTTTGCAGCCGTGAAATTCCTGGTAAAGGTTTTCCGGTGCAGGTTACAGGTTCCAAAGGCCTTTAGTGCCTCCAGGTGTTCCGGTGTGCCATAACCTTTGTGACCGGCAAATCCGTATCCGGGGTAAAGCTTTTCCAATTCCTCCATCATGCGGTCCCGGGTTACCTTGGCAACTATCGATGCTGCCGCAATCGAGACGCTCTTCCCGTCCCCCTTTATTATCGGGAGCTGGGGAATCTTGATTCCAGGGATTCTTACTGCATCCACCAATATATAATCAGGGCCTTTCTGCAAACTGGATACAGCCCTCTGCATGGCCACCAGGCTGGCCTGGAGGATATTAAGACTGTCAATCTCCTCAACAGAGGCGAACCCTACAGACCAGGAAACCGCCTGTTTCGTGATTTCCCGAAAGAGACAATCCCTTTTTGCAGGAGATAGTTTTTTGGAATCGTTTAATCCAGGGAGGAAAATCCCCACAGGCAGTATAACTGCAGCAGCAGCAACAGGTCCTGCCAATGGGCCTCTGCCCACCTCATCAACACCTGCGATAAACCTAAAGCCTTTGTCCAAAGCATCACGTTCGTAAATAGTCATCTTCCCCAGGCGAACCCTTTCCTGTTCAGCAAGAACCCGTTCGCGGCAGATACGCTGGTAAATTTTGCGGACCCCGGCTCTCGGGTCACAGCTAAGGGCAGTTATTGATTCCTCATCAAGTTCCTGACCATTTCCGGCTAAAAATGACTGAATTTGACTGAGCGTCATATTGCAAAAATCCATAGAACCTCCGATTTCAAACTAAAGGATAACATAATATTTTTTCTGCTTCAATGGAAAAAACCCTTCCTTATTTCAAAAATTTATTTCAAATTAAAAATGATGCTTGAGGTGTCGTCAGTTGCTGACAAAGTCAACAATATTGAACTCTAAAAATGTTATGAGACAGGGGTAGATGTGTTCCGGAGGGCGGAGTCTGTCGTCCGTCCGGCCCGCGACCGCAAAGCGGGAGCGGCTGCCGGCGGAGATGTAGCCCGCCCGAGGAATTCATCTACCCCTGTCCATATTACGTTTAGTATTCAAAAAATATGGAGTTTGTCAACTAAACTGATTATACTATTTAAGCATCGCTTTCAATTGTATCCAGAGTAAACCGTCCCAGTTTTCCGCCCCTGAACTCATTCAGAACGATAACTGCAGCCTTAAATGTATCAACATTACCCCCAGATACCAGACACCCTCTCTTGGCGCCAATTAACCTCAGGGTTTCATAGGGATCTGGACCAACCTCTCCAAGCTTATACCTGTTAATCAAAGTATCAGGTGAAGCTGCAGTCAGGAAATTAATCAGCTTCACTGTTATCTGTTCGATGTTTATGATTTCATCCTTGATAGCTCCGGTAACAGCCAGTCTGAAGCCAACCTCGGGGTCTTCAAACTTAGGCCACAGGATACCCGGGGTATCGAGAAGTTCCAGTCCCCGGCCAACTCTTATCCATTGTTTCCCGCGGGTTAAGCCCGGCCGGTCCCCTGTTCTGGTGTAACCCTTTCCGGCCAGCTTGTTAATCAATGAAGACTTCCCCACATTGGGAATGCCCACCATCATCATTCTGACCGCCCTTGGTTTTCTTCCTTTGGTAGCAAGTTTTTTATTTATCTGAACTGCCAGTTCCTGTCCCAGTCCTATCAGCCTGCCAATGCCCTTGCCCTGCTGGGAATCCAGAGCAACACACTGCAGACCGTTTCCCTCACGAAACCACCGACTCCACTGCTCTGTCTGTGAATCATTAGCCAGGTCCGCCTTATTTAAAACCACAATCCGCGGCTTTTTTTCAAGAATGGAGTCTATATCCGGGTTGCGACTGCTTAATGGAATCCGTGCATCCAATAATTCAACCACTATATCTACCAGTTTCAGGTTCTCCTGAACCATTTTCCGGGCTTTGACCATATGTCCCGGAAACCATTGAATTGTATCAAGTTCCATAAATGTTCACCTGCTTCGTTCACTAAAAATATATCCTAGTGCAACAGTTGGACCCTGTTAACGGGCCAGTATATCAAAAGTGTTTTCCCAATAATATTCTCCTGGGGAAGCATCCCCCAGAAGCGGCTGTCTTCACTGTTATTCCTGTTGTCACCCATCATAAAGTATTGCCCCTCGGGAATTGTGACCGGACCGTAGCTGCCATAACTCAATCCCGGGGGCAGAAATGGCTGCTCCACAAACTCTCCGTTTATATAAAGCTTGCTGTCCCTGATTTCCAACGTCTCTCCCGGCAGTCCGATGACCCTCTTAATAAAGTCTTTCTTAGGGTCAACAGGATATTTAAACACAATAATTTCGCCCCGTTGGGGATTGCCCAACCGGTAATGTATTTTACTGACAATAATACGGTCTCCCTCTATAAGGGTCGGTTCCATTGACCCTGAAGGAATAAAAAAAGGCTGAAACAGAAAAACCCTGATGATAACCGCCAAAACAACCGCAATAGCTACAGACTCAAGAACTTCTCCAAAAAGGTACTTCTTAGCCGGAACACTTTCAGCTGCTTCCATCACAGGCTCGATTCCCGTTACCTCCGAAATGTTTCTGTTTTCGCCTGAGTTCTGCCCTTCCATCCTGTTCCCCCCTGTTTAAAGGCAAAAAGGGACTGTCACCCAGTCCCTCCTTAGTTTTATCTATGTTGTTCCTTAATTCTGGCAGCTTTGCCCCTAAGTTTTCTAAGATAGAACAGCTTGGCCCGGCGCACCTTCCCTTTCCGGACTATTTCTATTTTATCAATTCGGGGTGAGTGAAGCGGAAAAGTTCTTTCAACTCCCACATTATATGATATTCTGCGTACAGTAAACGTCTCGCGCATTCCTCCGCCGCGTCTCCTGATTACAACCCCCTGAAACTGCTGAATCCTTTCCCGGCCGCCCTCCACTACCTTAACGTGGATGTTAACGGTATCACCAGGTTTAAATTCAGGAAATCCCGTTTTCATTTGCTCTTCTTCTATGAGCTTAACAAAATCCATTTATGTAACCCTCCTTCCTTTGAACGTTCATAACCCTCAAAAACGGGCAGAGGACCGTCCTTCCTGCCGCAGGACCAAGGCATGATCCTACAAGGCTAACAAATGATATTATATCACAGCGATTCCTGAATAGCAAGAAAGTTGTTCCTAATGCGTTAAGATTATTGACATCACGATTATTGACCGGCAGATGTCAAAAAGAATTTACAAAAATATTTACTAGCTATTTGGTAACTACCTAAGGTATGATATAAGTTGTGAAGTAAATTTAACTAAACATAAGGAGGCTGATGTATTGGATCAAGACAAAATCACGAACATGATTCCCAAATCAAACGGAAAAGCTACCAAGGTGCTAATTCCCCTTGTAGTAGTAGGACTTATTCTGCTCATGATTGCTTTCAACTCTGTCGTCGTTGTTCAACCAGGTACACGAGGGATAGTACTTCAATTAGGCGCAGTGAAACCCCTTGTCCTGAATGAAGGATTTCATTTTAAACTTCCTTTCATTCAAAAAATTATCCCCATTGATGTGCGAGTTGGCAAAGCCCAGTCAGATCAGACTGCTGCTTCCAAGGACTTACAAGTTGTTACCACAACCGTCGCGGTAAACTTTCACCTCGTTCCGGACGAAGTCAACAAGCTTTATCAAAATGTTGGTTTAGCCTATGAAGACCGAATCGTAGCCCCTGCCATCGGAGAAGCAGTTAAAGCAGTTACTGCACAATATACTGCTGAAGAACTGATTTCCAAACGTTCAGAGGTTAGCGCTAAAGTCAAGGAAACTCTTGCCGCTAAACTTTCAACTTATTTTATGGCTCTCGATGAAATTAACATCACTGAGTTCAAGTTCAGTCCAGAATACAATAACGCCATTGAACAAAAACAAATCGCTGAGCAAAACGCCTTAAAAGCGAAGCTTGACCTGCAGCGTATCGAAGTTGAGGCACAACAAAAAATCGAGCAGGCCAAAGCTGAAGCCGAATCCCTGCGTCTTCAAAAACAAGAAGTTACTCAAGAGTTAATTGATTTGAGAGAAATTGAAGCTCAAATCAAAGCCATTGAGAAATGGGACGGTAAACTCCCAAGTGTAACCGGTGGTGCAACTCCGTTCATTGATGTCAACACAGTAAAATAGCCCTTCTTAAATTAAGCTGTATTTAAATATACTCCCCAGGAGCGTGCTCCTGGGGAGTATTCATTGTAGCTCCAAAGTACATATTCCGGCCCCGGATTATCAGGACCACCATGTCTCACCCAGCAGCCGGTCCAAAATAATAGCCACAGCGCTGCGCACACTGAGGTGGTTATAATCTCCGGCGCCGTAAACAGGCTCCAGGATATAATCACACTCCAGCATAGTATCTTTTTCGATGCCCCAGCCTGTCCCAAATAAAATAAGGTAAGGGCTGCCGTCACCCAATCGCCGGCGAAGCTCGCGGTAGGTTATGGTGTTGGGGTAAATCCTGGCATCGGTTGTTACGACTGTGGGAAGGACACCGGTCTCCTTACGGATTTCCTCTTTTGTCTCCTCCAGTCCCGGAATCAGCGCCACTTTGTCAAGGGCTGCCTTCCGGTCAGAGTTGTAGGTGGCCCCATAGCCATTCTGCCAGTAGTCCAGGACATCCCCGATAAGCTTGCGCTGGGTATCCAGGGGGTGAATTACATAATAACGTTTCACATCATATGTACATGAAATCCTGGCAATATCGTGAATATCAAGGTTGGTGACCGATGTTGAAATAACATCCATTCTTTTATTATAGACAGGATAATGAAGCAATCCTATGTAGACATTAGGTTTGTTTTCAGGCTCCAACTCTTAATCCTCCTCAGTCTGTTCCAGAAGTTTGCGGTCTGCCGCAGAAAGGTCTTCCAGTTTCAACAGGTCAGGCCTGCGTTCCATCGTCCGCTGTAAAGACATTTTTCTGCGCCACAGACGGATTTTTTCATGATTGCCGCTCAAGAGAACTTCAGGCACCGGCATTCCTTCAAATTCCCTGGGACGGGTATATTGGGGATGTTCCAGAATGCCGTCATAAAAGGAGTCGTGAATAAAGGACTCCTCATCTCCCAAAACACCGGGAATGAGCCTGGAAATGGCGTCAACCACTACCATTGCCGGAATTTCGCCACCGGTGAGCACAAAATCACCTATGGAGAGTTCTTCATCAACTATCCGCTCCCTGACCCGTTCGTCAATACCCTCATAATGTCCGCAGATAAAGACCAGGTGTGCTTCCCGGGCAAGCCTCTTAGCGGTTTCCTGATCAAATACCCCGCCCTGGGGACACAGTAGAATAACTCTGGCAGCGCTCCCTTTACCCCCAGCTGTAACATGTTCTACAGCTTCAAAAACCGGCTCCGGCTTCATTACCATCCCGGAACCGCCGCCAAAGGGATAATCATCAACAATCCTGTGTTTATCATGGGCAAAATCCCTGATGTTGGTCAGGTGAATTTCAAGCATGCCCTTCTCCCTGGCCCTCTTGATAATACTGTTGTCAAAAGGGCCCGCAAACATTTCCGGGAAAAGGGTCAGGATATCAATTTTCATAAACCTACACCTTCCTGCAAGGCTTTAGAGGTCCAAAAGCCCTTCAATAGGCTCGACAGTTATCAGCCTGTTTTCCCTATCAATATTTTTCACAATCTCTCTGATGGCAGGTATCAAGTATTCCTTTTCCTGTCCCGCAATAACATAAACATCATTACTGCCGGTCTGGATAACATCTTTAACCCTGCCCAGGGGGAACCCCTCTGATGTAACCACTTCCATACCCAGAATTTCAAAAATATAAAACGTATCCCTGGGGAGTTCCCGTAAGCTGTCCCTTGATACCTTAAGCAAGCCTTCCTTTACAGACTTTGCAGAATTCATATCAATTATTTCCCTAAACTTGACCACCAGAAAATTCTTGTGTTTCCAGGAGTGTTCAACTGTCAGGGGTCTGAGTTCACCATTAATATCCAGTAAAACTGTACTGTTGTCTTTAAATCGTTCGGAGAAATCAGTCAGCGGCCAGACCCTGACTTCACCTTTGATACCTTGGCTGTTGACTATTTTTCCAACAGTAATCAGTTTATCATGCTCATCCATCGGAGTTTTCATTTCTCCTTCTAACTCCTTCTAATATCTATTATTTTATTATCACAGACTAAAACTTCAACACCCATTATGTCTTCCCAGTTATCGCCTATGTTGATTTCGGTGTAAGATTCCAGGGACCCTTGAACAACTTCGGCACCAATGGCAATCCTGCCAATATTCTTCAACTGTTCTGTCAGCTTGTTTTTTGCATTTATTCTTTTCTGTCTTTCATTTTCCACATGCTGTTTGGCTGCCGGAATCCCCTGGGGATTTTTCTTTTCCAGCTCAGCTGCCATTCTCTTTACCTGGAATTCAAGCTGCTGCATTTCAGCGTCAAGTCTTTTGATGTTTTCCTGGATTTCCGCAGCCATCCGGGCCTTAAACCCTTCCGTTACCTTTACCTTAACGATTACCGGCCTTTTTATTTTCAAGCCGTCAGACATAAGCATACCTCTTTTCAGATTAAAAGAGGGGCTTAGCAAGCCCCTTTAGTAAACTATAATTTCTGCCACCGTCCGCCGGCTATACAATTTCCACGGTGATTTTTTTGCCTTTCTTGCTGGCAGCAGCCTTGACAATAGTCCTGATAGCTTTTGCTATTCTTCCCTGTTTTCCGATGACTTTTCCCATATCCTCAGATGTCACCTTCAGTTTCAGAACCAGTGCTTTATCTCCCTCAACCACATCCACAATAACCTCATCCGGGTTATCAACCAAGGATTTGGCAAGAAATTCAACTAATTCTTTCATAAAAATGGAACCCCCTCAGTACTACTTCTCGGCGGCTTTTTCAATCAACCCTGCTTTATTTAAAAGCGCTCTTACGGTCTCTGACGGCTGTGCCCCGTTTTGCAGCCACTTAACTGCCTGTTCTTCATTTATCTTGACTTCTGCAGGATCTTTGCACGGGTCATAGTAACCAATTTCTTCAATAAAACGACCATCCCTGGGGGATCTGGAATCAGCCACCACTATGCGGTAAAAGGGCTTTTTCTTAGCACCCTGCCTTTTCAGACGAATCCTTGTTGCCATGTGTTATCACCTCCTTGATATTGTCTTCCATAATTTTCTTTTTTATTCGTGTTTGGCTCTATTTAAAGAACGGAAGCTTTAATCCCCCGCCTTTTTTCATGCTTTTTTCCATTCCGGTAAGCTGTTTCATCATTTTCTTGGTCTCTTCAAACTGCTTCAGGAGACGGTTAACATCACTCACCCTGGTTCCACTGCCCCTGGCAATCCGCTTTTTGCGGCTATCCTTGATCACCTTGGGTTCCTTGCGCTCCCTGGGGGTCATTGACTGAATAATTGCCCTCATGTGAACAAATTCTTTTTCATCAACAGCTCCCTTGAGGTTTTTAAGCTGTTTTGCCTGGCCCAATCCCGGAATCATACCGATTATCTCATCCAGAGGTCCCATGCTTTTGACCTGGTCCATCTGTTCCATAAAATCCTGCAGAGTATATTCCTGTGCCTTAATTTTCCGCTGGATTTCCAAGGCTTTTTCAGCATCCATGCCGGTCTGGGCCTTTTCAATCAGGGTCAGGACATCACCCATACCAAGTATCCTGGCAGCCATCCGGTCTGGGTGAAAGGGCTCCAGGGCATCCAGTTTCTCACCCATACCGGCAAACTTGATGGGTTTTCCGGTAACGGCTTTAACCGATAAAGCGGCTCCCCCCCGGGTATCACCGTCAAGTTTTGTCATAATAACACCATCAATGCCCAACTGTTCATCAAAGGTTTTGGCAACAGTAACCGCATCCTGCCCGGTTGTTGCATCCATAACAAAGAGAATTTCATGGGGATGAACCGTACTCCGGATGTTTTTCAGCTCATCCATAAGCTCTTCATTTATGTGCAGCCGTCCAGCGGTATCAATAATAACCAGGTCGTTCCCATAAGAACGGGCATGTTCCACGGCCCCTTTGGCTATATCAACAGGATTTGTCTTATCTCCAAGAGTATAAACAGGTATATCCAGCTGTTCACCCAGTACCTGCAGTTGTTTGATAGCTGCAGGGCGATAGACGTCACCGGCAGCCATAAGAGGCCTCCTACCCTGTTTTCGCAACAAATTGGCCAGTTTTCCAGCCGTAGTCGTCTTCCCTGCTCCTTGCAGACCAACCAACATGATAACAGTGGGTGGTTTTGAAGAAATACTGATTTTACTCTGGGTGCCGCCCATTAGTTCGGTTAACTCGTCATTTACTATTTTAATTACATGCTGTCCCGGTGTCAGGCTCTCCATGATTTCCTGACCAATGGCACGCTCTTTGAGCTTTTTTACAAAATCCTTGACAACCTTGAAATTAACATCGGCTTCCAGGAGGGCGACCCGCACCTCCCGCATTGCCTCTTCAACATCTTTTTCATTAAGCTTTCCCTTGCCCTTAAGCTTCTTAAACGTTTTCTGAAGTTTCTCGGCAAGCCCTTCAAAAATCATCAGAAGACCTCCTTGAATTCGATTGGGTTCTGACTATTCCTGCTGTATGTCAATTATTTCACTGATTACCTGTCTTATTTTCTCTCTGAGGGATTCATTTTCAAGGCTTTCAAGAAGAGCTAATACCTGGTTTAGCTTATCATGCTCAATGTTAAATTTCTTCACCAGCATCAGTTTTTCCTCATAGCATTCGAGGATCTTTTCTCCCCGTTTCAGGATGTCGTGAACTGCCTGCCTGCTAACGCCAAATTCCTCCGCTATCTCACCCAGTGACAGGTCATGCTCATAATAACAAGAATGAATCTCCTGCTGTTTGGGGGTCAGGAGTTTTCCATAAAAATCATATAACATGGCTACCCGCTGTAATTTCTTCACCATGCTCCGTCCCTCCTGTAAAGGTTTTTTCCTTTACATTAGAATTTTATTAGAACAGGCAGCCTTTGTCAAGTAATTAACAACAAAAAAAATCAGGGGTCTCTCCCCTGACTGCGAAAATTCTTAATTAAGTTTTTCTCTAGCTAAGTACATTATTCGTTCTAGGCTTTTTATGCGCTGTATTCTTTTTTTCATCCTTCGCAGCCTTTTCGATAACGTCTTCCAGATCCATAATCCGCACCAGGATTTTAGCCCTTTCGCCGCTGTTACGGCTCATCAACCTGTCAATCAGATGGCTTCTTTCTGTCTGCAGAGCCGTAAGTCTCCGTCCCGCCATTGTCTTCACCTCCATAAGCATCACTTGCTATTAACAAGAGCTGCTATTTGTGTTTGTGATTACTTTCACTATTTATTTTACCATACTATTCTTCATAATAGAACAAATTCCTTCTGATCAATTAAATTAATTTAAAATAATTCTTAACCAAATTTCCCCAACATTCAAATGTACATCCACTGCGTATGGTTATCTGGTTATATGGTCTTCTCTCCAACCATCCTCTTGGCACATTTCTGAACATTTTCCAGTACTTCCCGTTCATCAATTGTAAGGAGTTTCCTGTTCCGCATCAGTACAGCGCCATCAACAATAACGGTGTCCACATCAGATGACTGGGCGGCATATACAGTATGGGCTATCAGGTCATGCTTGGGATAGAGGTGAGGCTTCTCAAAATCAATCAGGATAATATCTGCCTTGTACCCCTGACGTAACATTCCAATATCCAGCCCGAGAACCCGGCCTCCGTTTGCAGTGGCCATTTCCAGCGCCTGGTAGGAGGGAATTACCGTCGGGTCTCCGGTGCTGACTTTTTGCAGGAGAGCGGCTGAGCGCATCTCCTCAAGCATATCAAGGTTGTTGTTGCTGGCTGCTCCATCGGTACCAATACCAACAGTAATCCCCTGTGCCAGCATCTGTGCAACCGGGGCAATTCCGCTGGCCAGTTTCATATTGCTTTCAGGGTTATGGGCTACCCCCACGTTCTTTTCCTGAAGTATTTTGAGGTCATTTTCGGTAACATGCACACAGTGGGCTGCCAAAACCTTGTAATCCAACACTCCACAATCATTTAAATACTCTGTGGGGGTGTTCCGGTACTGTTTTTTGATATCATCAAATTCTACCCGGGTTTCAGCCAGATGAATATGTACCCCGGTGCTGTACTTCTCTGCAATTGCCAGCACCTTTTTCAGGTAATCGGGAGGGCAGGTGTATGGAGCATGTGGGCCAACCATGGTATTAATCCTGCCATCAGCCGCCCCGTTCCATTTTTGGATGAACTGTTCTGTCTCCACAAGGGCAGACTGAGCATTCGGATTCACCCCGACCATGCCCCGGGAAAGGCTGGCCCTAATGCCGCATTTTTCAACAGCACGGGCAACATCGTCCATAAAGAAGTACATATCGGCAAAACAGGTGGTCCCTGATTTGAGCAACTCAAGAACACACAGCATGGTCCCCCAGTATACATCTTCTCCGGTCAATTTTTCCTCAAGAGGCCAGATCCGCTGTTCCAGCCACTGCATCAGGGGAAGGTCATCTGCATAACTCCGCAGCAGTGTCATCGCCGCATGGGTGTGGCAGTTTACAAAACCGGGCATAGCCACCATACCTCCGGCATCAATAGTATCCTCAGCCAACCAGTTCTGCGGGGCATCCCCGGAAGCGCCGGCAAAGACGATGATACTGTCTTCTATATGAATTTCGCCGCCATTAATAATCAGGTTTTCCTCAGTCATTGGAATAATAACGGCATTTGTTATCTTAAGTCTGCTCATAATCCCCCTCCTAATAATCCTTATTCCCCATGCTCCCATCCATACAGATACTTCTCCTGTTCAGGTGTCAGCCTGTCTATGGTGGTCCCCAGAGATTTAAGCTTGATTGCGGCAACCCGCTTATCTATCTCTTCGGCAACCTTGTATACCCTGTTACCCAATTCCTTGCCATTTTCCAGCATATATTTCGCTGACAATGCCTGAAGGGCAAAAGACATATCCATGATTTCTGCCGGGTGACCATCACCTGCGGCAAGATTGACCAATCTTCCTTCTGCCAGCAAATATAGTTTTCTGCCATCAGGCAGCATGAATTCTTCTATGTTGTGCCTTACTGTCCGGGTGCCTTTGGCAGCAGCCTGCAGCTCCGGCTTATTGATTTCAACATCAAAATGTCCCGCATTGGCCAGCAAAGCGCCATGCCTCATTTTTTCGTAGTGTTTCCCCCGGATAACATCCTTACAGCCGGTAACGGTAATGAAGACATCACCCAAAGCCGCAGCATCATCCATGCTCATAGTAGTAAAACCATCCATATGTGCCTCAATGGCTTTTATGGGGTCAATCTCAGTGATGATCACCTTGGCGCCAAGTCCCTTGGCCTTCATGGCAATACCCTTGCCGCACCAGCCATATCCGGCAACCACTACGGTCTTCCCGGCCACAATCAGGTTAGTTGTCCGCATAATTCCGGTCCAGACAGACTCACCGGTCCCGTACCTATTATCAAAAAGGTATTTGCAGAGGGCATCATTGACGGCCATCATGGGGAAATTGAGAATCCCGGCCTTTTCCATGGCCTCCAGGCGCAGCACACCGGTTGTGGTTTCCTCACATCCTCCGATAACCTGTCCGGCCAGACTGCTGCATTCATTATGCAGCAGGTTTACCAGGTCGCCGCCGTCATCAATGACTATATCAGGTTTGTTTTCCAACACCTTGATCAGGTGTCCTTTATATTCTTCAGCAGTGGCATTGTACCATGAATATACCTTAATCTCATCTGCAGCAAGGGCAGCAGCCACATCATCCTGGGTAGACAGCGGGTTGCTTCCTGATATGGAAACATCCGCACCTCCGGCCTTCAATACTGTGGCCAGATAGGCTGTTTTTGCCTCAAGGTGTATGCTTACAGCTACTTTTACCCCTTTAAACACCTGGGTCTTTTCAAATTCTTCACGGATTTCATTAAGTACAGGCATATGCTCCCGTACCCAGTCAATCTTAAGTTTACCTGAAGGAGCAAGGCTGATGTCTCTGACGATGTAATCCATTATGTAATCCTCCTTAAGTGAATAATTTTCGCAAACTTTCTATATATGGCGGCCTTACGATGCCCCGGTCCGTAATTATTGCCGTCACCAGGCGATTTGGGGTGACATCAAAAGCCGGGTTAATAACCTTTATACCCTGAGGAGCTATTTGCTGACCGAAAACAGTGGTCACCTCAAATGCCTCCCTCTCCTCAATGATTATATCATCACCCTTTTCAAGGTTCATATCAATCGTTGAAAAAGGAGCGGCAGCGTAAAACGGAATCCCGTGTTCCCCGCACAGCACCGCAACTGTATAAGTACCGATTTTATTGGCGACATCGCCATTTGCTGTAATTCTGTCCGCACCTACCACAGCAAGGTCAATTAAACCTTTTTGCATCAGATACCCGGCCATATTGTCAGTAATCAGGGTTACCGGGATGCTGTCCTGCTGCAATTCCCAAGCCGTCAGCCTGGCTCCCTGAAGCAGAGGTCTTGTCTCATCGGCAAAAACCTGCACTTCTTTGCCAGCTTCATGTGCCGCCCTGATAACACCAAGAGCGGTGCCATAACCACCGGTAGCCAGAGCCCCGGCATTACAGTGGGTCAAAATCCTGGCGCCGTGAGGCACCAACTGGCTGCCAAGCTTCCCCATCCTCTGATTCATTTCAATATCTTCCCGCAGAATCAGGTGGGCCTCGTCCAGAAGCAGTTTTTTCAGTTCCGGGACTCCTGCGTCACCGGCACTAAGGACCACTTTTGTCATCCGGTTCAGAGCCCAGAAAAGATTAACTGCAGTCGGCCGCGTGGCCCCAAGCATCCAGGCGGCAGCTTCAATTTCATCGATAAAGGCTTTCCGCTCACTCTTATCCGAATGAAGGGCTGCCAACGCCAAACCATAAGCTGCAGCCGCGCCGATGGCAGGAGCACCCCTTACCTGCATTGTTTTAATAGCCACTGCCACTTCCTCTGCAGTGCTGCAGGTTATATAGCTTACCTCAAGAGGAAGCCGGGTCTGGTCAAGCAGTATCAGTCCCTTATCACACCAGTCCATTGTCTTCATTGGCAACACCCATTTTTCATTTGATTATATATGTTTACTTTCCCTTATATATGTTACTTTCCCTGACCCAGCGAACCCAGTTCTCCAAGGGCCTGCCCGCAGCGGCAGTTTCTTTCGCCAGGCATGGTTTCGATTGTTTTCATAATAAGCTTTTTCAGGTTGGCATGATTTTTTTCCATTGCTTCCAAGACTTCTGCATGTGTTAGGAGATTAGGTGAAATACCGGCAGCAAAATTAGTAACCATGGCAAGGGTACAGTAACACATTTCAGCTTCCCTGGCGAGCACCACTTCCGGGACACTGGTCATCCCCACCACTTCTCCTCCCAGGGCACTATACATTTTAATCTCCGCCGGAGTCTCAAATCGCGGCCCCTCTGTACAGATATAGGTGCCTTTTCCCTTAACCGGAACAGCAACCGCCTCGGCAGCAGCGGCCACAAGTTTTCTTAAATCATTGCAGTAGGGTTCTGTCATATCAATATGTACCACCCCATTTCCCGGAGTGTCATAGAAGGTTTGAATTCTGTTTTTGGTAAAATCGATAAACTGATCCACCAGAACGACTTCACCAGGTATCATCTCCAGGTTGAGGGACCCAACCGCTCCAGTTGCCACCACACGCTCTACGCCTAGTTTTTTCAGGGCCATGATATTGCCCCTGTAGTTTACCTTGTGCGGCGGAACGGCATGGTCTGCGCCGTGCCTGGGAAGAAAGGCAGCTCTTACCCCTTTGTATTCTCCAACCATTACCTTTATGTTACCATAATCGGTATTAACCTGCTCCTCCGATATCCCATCAAGCATTTCAGGGTCATAAACACCTGTCCCGCCAATAATCCCGATTTTCACCATTTTAAATACCCCCGTCAATAATCAATTAACAAAGTCTTCCCGGCGTTCTAATCGCCAAATAAGGCCTCTACAAATTCCTTAGGATCAAACTCCCTGAGGTCATCAATTTTTTCTCCCACCCCTACGTATTTTACCGGGATGTTCAGCTCAGTTTTTATCCCAATAACTACGCCGCCTTTGGCTGTTCCATCCAGTTTGGTAAGGACAATTCCGGTTACTCCGGACGCCTCACCAAATATTTTAGCCTGACTGATGGCATTCTGCCCTGTGGTAGCATCCAGAACAAGCAGAACCTCATCAGGGGAATCAGGCAGCTCACGGGAAATAACCCGGAATAGCTTTTTCAGTTCTTCCATTAGGTTGGCTTTAGTGTGCAGCCGTCCTGCCGTATCGACTATGAGTACATCAATATCCCTGGCCTTGGCGGCCTGTATAGCGTCAAATACTACAGCGGCTGTGTCGGCGCCCTCACTGTGTTTGATTATGTCACACCCAACCCTGCCGGCCCATATCTGCAATTGGTCTATAGCAGCAGCCCGGAAAGTATCCCCTGCTGCCAGGAGCACCTTACGGCCTTCTTCCCTAAAATTGTGGGCCAGTTTGCCGATGGTGGTCGTTTTCCCCACCCCATTGACTCCCACCACCACTATTACTGCAGGTTTGCTCCTCAGGCTTAAGCCTGCCTGTTCTTCACCCATTATATCAGCTATCAACTCTTTTAATATGTTTCTTAACTCAGCCGCATCATCAACTTTACGTTCCTTTACGGCTTTCCTGAGGTCCTCCACCAGCTCAACAGCAGTATTAACTCCCACGTCAGCCTGAATCAGCAGTTCTTCAATTTCCTCATATAACTCTTCATCAATCTTTTTGCCCCCGCTGACAAGGGTTTCAATTTTGGCAACAAACCCTTGCCTGGTTTTGGTAAGGCCTTCTTTAAGCTTTGAAAACAGTCCCATTTGTCTTTCCCCCTGCCAATATATTACCATTTCCTCTGAAGGTGCTGCATAACCAAAAATCGGGTCAGGTTTTCACCTAACCCAAATATTGTAACATAATCACAGTTGTATCTCAATCAGTTTACACAAATTAGTATACTCCTGGGCTACGCCGAATTTACGGTTCCTGATTTCTGCTTCTTCCTGCGGGGTATCAACCTCAAAGAACTTCTGGCCCAGATCTTCATCTTCATCGGCAAAACGGTAGACATCTGTGACAGCCTCTATTACCGTTGCACCACGCACCTTGCCGGCAGAATCATGTCCGATGGCGACGATGGGACGTCCCCAGGAACCTGGTCCGGCATTAGCATCTCCCATATGCATGACCCCGGTTCCTCCTGGGTGTGTATGCACAATCACCGCATCCTGGGATACCTCATTGGCATAGATGTCCCGAAGTGATTTCCCCGAAATATCCACGCTGCTGGAAGCCAGCATACGAGACGGGACATATCCTATTCCCCCGACTACTATTTCCCCGTCCTGTACGATGTGGCCATTCTTTTCTATTCTTCCCATGGCGGCAACTTCCCTGCCCTGGCCTACTTCAACAGACCTGGCCACAAGCGTTTCAGCAAATTCCCGGGAAATTGAATTCACTTGATGCTGCGGCAGTTTCCAATCCTTTGGTTTCTCGGGTGTATATGGTGGAAGTTCGGGTGTTTCCGTCACCTCAAGCCTTGCAGAAATCTCCAGATATTTCAGGCTCAGTTCGGTGGTTTCACGCAATACCTCTTTTTCCTCATCAGCAGTCCTGGCAGCCAGAATCCTCAATTCAACTTTCTCTGATTCAGTAGCCATATCAAAGTAGTTTGCCCGGGGAAATACAATGCCCACCCCGGCCAGTTGCCCATGCTTTACCCCAATGGCAATTACGGGCATGTTGAAGAAATCGGCAGCGGTAACATCTGTGATCAGTCCTGTTTTCCCGGGCCTGGTGGAAATGAAGGCCGCATTGTCCGGAATAGCTTCAAGACCCTCAATCACACTTTTCCCTTTCATATCCGTGATATGTCCCAATAATTTTCTGAGGGGTATCCCGCTGAGCCCGCCCTCTGCCACCGGTGTTATCCGGTCCACTATGCCCTGGTCATTTACGAAACCAAAACAGCCAGCATTCCGCCCCTGGCTGATTTCTCTGGTAGTATCAACCAACTTGTTTACAATGTAATGGGCAATACTTTTAACCTCTGTCATATTATATTTATTCCCCCGTAATTTTTGTGGGTCCAGCGGCAAACCGCCCTTAGACCCCCTTTTCTGCTTAGCTTTTCCGGGGGATATACTTCATATGCGGTAATTTATTTCAGCTTACCTTGCTGATTTCGTCACCCAGCTTCATGGAGACCAGTTTGGAAACCCTGGCATCATCCATGGTAACGCCATAGATAACATCTGCAGCCTCCATGGTGCCCTTGCGGTGAGTAATCACAACAAATTGGGTGTTTACCGCAAACTCTTTCAGATAGTCGGCAAACCTATCTACATTTGACTCATCAAGTGAGGCCTCAATTTCGTCAAGCACACAGAACGGGCTTGGCTTTGTTTTCAGGATGGCAAACAAGAGTGATATTGCGGTCAGCGCCCGCTCTCCCCCTGACAGCAGGGATAGGTGCTGAGGCTTTTTCCCGGGAGGCTGAGCGATAATGTCTATTCCCGTTTCCAGAACATTCTCACTGTCGGTTAATACCAACTCAGCTCTTCCCCCACCGAAGAGCCTGGAAAATACCAGGCCAAAATTCCGGTTAATTTCCTGATATGTTGTACTGAACTTGCTGGTCATGATCTGGTCCATCTCGTCGATAACTTTATAAAGGGATTCCTTGGCCTGCTCCATATCAGCATACTGTTTAGTCAGGAATTCAAAGCGTTCCCTGACCCTTTCAAATTCCTCAATAGCGCCAATATTTACACTTCCCAGGGCGGAGATTAATTCCCTGAGGTTCTTGATTCTTGAAGTGACCTCTCTCTTATTCTGAATTTCTGATTTCTTGAACAGCGCCTCTTCATAAGTGATCTCAAATTCTTCTCCCAGTTTGGTCAGGGAGTTTTCGATTTCAAATTCCAACCTGGCCCTTTTAACATCTGAAGAATGAAGCTGTTCCCTGATAAGTCCGGTCTCCCTGGCCAGCTTTTTAATCACGGCTTCCTTGTCCATAATGTGGGCCACGGCTGACTGCTTCTCGTTTTTGCGTTCATTCAACAGTTCTTCACCTTCACCCCTTTGCCTGCTTAAGCGCTCAACTGCCTCCAGATGGCCGATGATTTCCTGCCCGAGCTGTTCCTTCAGGGAGTCAAATTCCATAACCTGGCCCTGCTTGCGCTGTACCTGGACCTCAATATCTTTAATGGCATCAGTAACCCTGTCCATAATCTGGGCATAGTTGACTTCCGCCTGCTGCAGACCGGCCAGGTCCACCTTGATTCCGGTAACCTGCCGGGAATGTTGGCTGAGTTCTTCTTCCCTGCTCTTAAGCCGATTTTGCTGGGCCGCAATTTCTTTTCGGGTTTCACCGTCTTTTGACTGCATTTCCTGAAGACGCAGCTGCAGCTCTTTGAGACTGTTTTGGATGCTGCTCAATTCCTGGACCAAATTTGCCTTTTCGTCCCCGACCAGACTTTCTGTACTTTCAGCCCTGGTTTTATCTTTTCTTAAATTCTCCAGATCCTTTTCAAGGGATGTCTTTTCAATCCAAAGCTCCTGGAGCCGGGCTTCATTTTCCGCAATGCGCTGCACACAATCATCGTATTCTTTCCTTATAGCGGCAGCCTGATTCTCCATTCCGGCAACCCTGCTTTTCAGAGTATCCCGCTGTTCCCTGGTTTCCGCAATCTCCCTGTTCCGCCCTAGAAGGTTGGAGCTTCCTTTTTTGTAGAACCCACCCGTCATGGAGCCCCCGGGGTTAACGACATCCCCGTCAAGAGTGACTACCTTCATAGTGTATCCAGTATCCCTGGCAGCCTGAGCGGCTGCCCTCATATCATCAACAATAATGACCCGGCCTAAGAGGTACTCAACTATATGTGAATACCCGGCTTCAGACTCTACCAGCGCGGAAGCCCTGCCATATATACCGCTGCCGGCAGGAACGTTTCCGGCTTTTTTATCTTTATAGGGTTTGACAGTATTCATTGGCAGAAAGGTCGCCCTGCCAAACTTGTTCTTTTTTAAATATTCGATAGCCTTCCTGGCATCACCGTCTGTTTGAGTCACTATGTGCTGGACTGCGCCGCCAAGGGCAACCTCAACAGCAGTCTCATACTTTTGGGGAACAGTGATAAGCTCGGCAACCACCCCGCATATACCGGGACAATCCCGGCCTTTTTTAGCTGCCACCAGCACTTCTTTGACGCCCCTGAAATACCCCTCGTAGTCATTCTGCAGATCCTCCAAAGCCTTGAGGCGGGAGGATTTATGCCCCAACTGCTCACGATCCCGTTCAAGGTCTGCGGCCAGTTTCTTCAGCTGACCTGAGAAGCCGTTTTTGCTCTCCTCAAAGCCGGCATTTTCGGTTTTCCGGCCGGTTATTGATTCTCTGACAGCCCCCAGTCCCAAATCCAGTTCCTTTTCCCGCTCAACAATCCGGCTGTATTCCTGTTTCAGGGTCTCACTCTGCTGCTCCAGGTCTTTTATCCTGCGGCCCAGGTTCTTAACCTCTATTTCACCGGAATTAATTGCATTCCTAACTCCGGCAGTCTCGTTTAACAAATCTATCATATCCGACTTCTTTTCTTCGATTTTCTGCTGTGCTTCCACTAGTTCCTGTTCCAGCAGCAATAATTTATCCTCAGCCTGCTGCAGCTTTTTTCCTGTATCAGCCAGCCTGCCCCTGAGTTCCCCAAGAGACCGGGCATCACCGGCATGCCTGCTGCGCTCAGCCTCTTCTTTGCATTTCAGTTCCTCTATTTCACTGATGAGACCCTCTTTCCGGTTCCCGATATCCTGTAGTCTCTGGCGGGCCACCGTAATTTCGGCTTCCTTTTTTTCTATCAGGCTGCCGGTATCATAGATACCTTTCTGCAGGGCGGCAATTTCTTCATCAAGTTTACTGTTATGAAGCTTATGTTCTTCGATCTCTGACTCGCGGTTTCTTAACCCGGTCTCCAAGCCAATTAACTTTTGTCTCAATTCATCATCCTGATTATTAATCCCATCAAGTTTCAGTTTCTGGTCCTCAATCTGATTAATCAAAAGGTTAATCTCAAGTTCAACCAGCTCATTCCGGTACTCAAGGTATTCCCCGGCTTTTTGGGACTGCTCCTCAAGGGGGCCAACCTGGATGCCCAGTTCGGATATAATGTCACTGATACGGACCAGGTTCTGTTCTGTGTCATTAAGTTTTTTGACCGCCTGCTGTTTACGGCTCCTGTACTTTACTATTCCGGCGGCCTCTTCAATAATATTTCGACGGTCTTCAGACCTGGTACTGAGGACTTCATCAATCTTGCCCTGTCCAATAATGGAATACCCTTCCCTGCCGATTCCGGTGTCCATGAAGAGTTCATGGATATCCCTCAGTCTGCAGGGAGATTTGTTGATCAGAAATTCACTTTCTCCGGAACGATAAACCCTCCGAGTGACCGTTATTTCAGAATAATCCAGCGCAAATATGGCGGTACTGTTATCAAGGGTAAGAGATACCTCAGCCATCCCTACGGATTTTCTCCTGTCACTGCCGGAGAAAATTACGTCTTCCATCTTGGCGCCCCGGAGGGTCTTGGCGCTCTGCTCACCCAACACCCACCTGACAGCATCGGCAATATTACTCTTGCCGCTCCCATTAGGTCCAACAACAGCGGTAATGCCCGGGGTAAACTGGAGTTCTATTTTATCAGCCAGGGATTTGAAGCCCTGAACCTCAATTCTCTTCAGGTACAAAAGGGTTCCTCCTTACATTTTGAAAAAACCAGCCTTAATGACACTTATCAATTAAAGCTTTCCTGTTTTAATGAATTCAACAAAAAAAGGGCACTTTCCTTCTCAGTCCCTTTCTTCAAAAAACATTTCTTTGGTTTCACAGACCAGTTGACCATTTTGGCTTTTGATGCACACCTTTTTAGCGATACACCACTTCCCGGAGCGATTCCAGCGGCACCACTCTTCATTACAGTAAACGGTGGTCACAACAATTCACCCTTTTTAATCAGGGTATGCAGAGCCGCAGTTTTTGTGATATTCGTTAATAACAATTACAAAAGCCGGGAAATTTCCGGCTTTTAATGTTACAATAAATAAAGAAGTTAAAGAAAGGATGGGTTTATGAAGAACTCAATTTTAATTCTAATTACATATTAAAAATTATTTATTGATAATTTCAGGCAACTCTTTTATAATAATAATATACTTTCAAACAAAAAAATATCCCAAAGGTTATTGGTGCCTCTAATGAGGAGAATAGGGAATTGGGTGAAAATCCCAAGCGGTCCCGCCACTGTAAGTGTTAGCATGCCTTCAACAGACCACTCGAGTTTTTCGGGGAAGGTGAAAAGCATGTGATGATCACAAGCCAGGAGACCTGCCATAGCCGTCATATTGCTGCATCTCGTGGAATGATGCAGGTATTGGTGAATGATGGCAAAGTTCACAGCTTTATAAGCTGTGAACTTTTTGTTTTTCTCCGGCAGGTAAGCTCTTGGAAATGAGCGGGAATGGTGAGCTATTGCATCGATTTTCCGCACTGCCGCCTATGAGTCTAAGCTGCCACTCCCCCCGGCAACAAGGCAGTGCCAGGAAAATCTTGTACAACATCTCACCATATAAAGAATCCAAGGTATAAAGCCTTGAATATACAAAAAAAATTAAATAAAAAAATTTATTAAAAATCAAGGAGGAAACAAAAATGAGTTTACTTGAAAAGACCCTGCAGCAAATTGGGGATTTAGACCGTGCCAGCATGGAACAGACCCAGGAGAGGCTGAACAATCTGATCAAGCCCCCCGGGAGCCTAGGCGTACTCGAGGAAATGGTCCTTCAGCTTAGCGGCATCTACAGTGACCCTATGCCCAAAACAGGAAAAAAAGTAATCATAGTCATGGGAGCTGACCATGGTGTGGTCCAGGAAGGGGTTAGCGCATTCCCCCCAATGGTAACTATTGCTATGATGCCAACCTTTGCTGATGGAATTGCCAGTGTCTGCGTACTTGGCAGGCATGCCGGGGCAGAGATTGTCCCCGTTGATATCGGAGTGGCTGCCCCAATTGACCACCCGGGGGTCATCAACCGGAAGATAAAATTCGGGACCGATAATATGCTCAAGGGCCCGGCAATGTCCCGGGAAGAAGCCGTCAAGGCAATTGAAACCGGAATTGAGATAGCCAATAATGAAATCAGCAAGGGTGCCCGGGTTCTGGGTACCGGGGACATGGGAATTGGTAATACCACCCCCAGCAGCGCCATCCTTTCGGTTTTGGGCGGTTTCACCCCTGAAGAGGTTACCGGACGGGGAACCGGTGTTGACGACCAATCTCTTTCCAATAAAGCAGTAGTAATTCAGAAGGCCATTGAGTTAAACCGTCCGGATAAGAACGATCCTGTTGATGTCCTGGCAAAAGTGGGCGGCCTGGAAATTGGCGGCATAGCCGGAACCATACTGGCAGCATCAGCAAGCAGGGTTCCGGTTGTGGTTGATGGTTTTATCTCCAGCGCCGGTGCTCTCATTGCCGCCAGACTGGCTCCCAATTCGGTGAGCTTTATGATTCCATCACACTGTTCCGCAGAACAGGCCCACCGGACCATGCTTGAATGCGTGGGATTAAGGCCAATCCTGGATATGAAAATGAGACTAGGGGAAGGCACTGGGGCGGCCCTGGCCATGTCGGTGCTGGATGCATCAATAAAAATGCTTCATGAAGTGGGGACCTTTAAAGATATCGGCATGTAAGATAATGAGGTGTTGTACCCGATTTTCCTCGCTGCCACGGGGGAAATCTTGTACAACACCTCACCAAATGCCACAGTACGAAACATCCGGGCAGTAAGAATTTAGCTTGCTGCGACAATCTTGCGAATCCCTTCGATAAAAGCGTTAAAACTCAAAGAACAATTTGTATCAATCTTCATGAATTTAGCAATTTTTTTCGAACCACTATATTTTTGATATTCGGGCACCATTTTTTGCAGTACTTCGCACGGGTTAGCAAGTTTATCTGGGTTTCGAAATTGAGCTTTCTCTTGTTTTCTAGCAATTCCTTTGTAATTGAAAGCTTTTTCAACTGCTGAAAGGTCACCTAAAAACCATGATTCCAACTCGTGACAGACCACACGAACTAACGCATCAGTTCGTCCGCCTTCAAAGCACAGTTGCAATAGCCTTTGTTTAACCTGTTTGCAATCACTATTGTCCTGGTCACGAAGCACTACAAACTGTACTTCGGGAATTCTATAAGCACGCAATTTACGAGGAATTGATTTCTCCATGTCTGTTTTACCTTCATGTTTAATAGTATGAAAGGTACATCCGTCTGGTAATATGGATGGAAGTATTTCGTCTAAAACTGCTTTCATTGAAATCTCTTCCAATAAAAATACTATATGCTTCATTGCGGTCCAGCTCCCTCGAAGAAGCCTTGCTTCCATAATGCCCCTGGCAAATCACCTTCAACTACTAAATTTCTGAGCAGTTCATCGTCGGATGCACGTTTAACTTCACTGTAACCATCACTTTTTGTTAACCAAAATAATTCGTTTAATTCAACTCCGTTAACAAAATCAGGCGAATGCGTAGAGATAAACACTTGTCCTCCCGCTCGTGTGTAAGCTCTAAACTCTTCTGCAAGTTCAAATAAAAGTTCGGGATGCAGTTGATTTTCAGGTTCCTCAATACATAACAATGGGTGTGGCTTGGGGTCATTCAATAATAACAAGTAAGCAAACATTTTTATAGTCCCATCAGAAACATATCTCGCAACAAACGGGTCTTTAAAAGAACCATCTTGAAACCTGAGTACTATTCGTCCATCGGGAGTTTCCACTGCTTCTACAGACTTTATACCTGGGACTCTGTATTCCATTTTGCGTAAAATTTGCTTAAATTTTTCCGGATAATGTTGATACATAAACTGCGCTACTAGTGGCAAGTTCTCTCCTGTAGGCGAAAGGTGTTCTGCGTAACCCGCATCAGCACTAGCACGAGCCGCTTGAACATGAAAATCGGAAACATGCCACCCTTCAATTAATCTCCTGAAAGCAGCTACTTGCTTAAACTTTTGAAATTGCCCTAGTCCTTTAATAGCAAGAATGTCTGGCGAATCAAGTTTTTGTTCTTCACGCTCTTCCTTTACCCCTAATCTACCATATTCGCTTTCATTTACGATAGCTGTCCCTGAGCCATTTGAAAAATCCAGAAAGTGCCATGGTGCACCTTGTTGTCCACGACGATATTTTAATACTTCTCTTGATACTACTGGCAGACCAGAGCAGTCTAAACCAATATGGAGCTCATATGTAACTAATGGTTCCCCCGGTTCTGGCCTAAATTTAATTTCAAATTCGATTGGTCCTTGCTGGTCTCGTGATACAACTTCCTTAAATCCGCCTCGTTTTGTTAAGGCTGCTCTTACATTGTCTATCAAGGAATCATGCAAAAAACCAAAAGCATCGAACAAAGTTGATTTTCCGGAGCCGTTCGCTCCTAAAAAAACAACCATATCCGGTAAATTAACGAGTCTTAGGTCTTTAAAAATCTTAAAATTCTTTAACCGTAGTCCTTCAATTTTCATAAGACCCCTCCAACAATAATCTTTCAAATAATATTCTTCATAAAAATTAATTACCCTTCCAAAAACACCCTTTATTATTATATCTTGCCTAATCTTTTCTAAACAAAATTTCAATCATAGCTATATTTCGTCCGTACAAGACAAGTGCCAAACACATATTTTGTATATTATTGGTAACACTAACGGCAAATACCTTATCAAGGAGCAGGTTAATTTGCCAAATTTAATGCAGACAATCAAATCCTACGGGCTTACAGAGTTTTACTTTTCCCTTTCTGTTGCGGACAAAGAGGATCTGGCACAGTATTCCAGGTATCTCGTCTGTCCGCCGGACAAGACTGTATGCAGTCCCGGGTGTGACAGCTGTTTTCTTGTCCAAAACGGGGCCCAACTGCTCTGGGCGTCGGCGGCAAATGCAATTCCGGATAACAAACTTGACTTTGCCCGGCGGCTGCTCGACCATGCCCTGTCGATTTCCGGAAATGACGAAGACACCGCCTGGATACATGCTAACCTGGCCCAGGTTCATTACGAAAACCACAAGCTTGACCGGGAATCACTAAAAAAGAGTATTTACCACTGCCATGAACTGATAAAAATGGGGTTTATGAAATCATGGGCCAATAATATGATTGAGGAAATGAGTGTCTTCCATGTCTAATCAATAGAGTGCTTATGTTAACCGAAGTTTAGGTCTAGCTGTCCAACAACTCTACCGCCTTGGCATACTGTTTGTCTGTCTCCTTAATGAGTCGTTCCAGTTCTCTGTTCAGTGCGCTCTGGGTGGTAAAATCCAGCACCCCGTAGGAATAGAGTCCCATATCCTTTTGGAATGTGGCGACTGCCCTTACGGTTTTCACATCATACTTCATATCAGGTTCGTCAAGATCGTAATCAAGCATCTGCAGTATTTTTTCTGCATTAAAGACATCGACACTCTCGGTATGCAGAGTCGGTTTGGATTTTACGGTAAGCCGGCTGACATTGTAAACACTGATTCCGTTTAGCAATACAGGGTCCTCTACAACAACATCCGGTGTCAGCCCGACCCCGTCGATAGTCCTGCCTGCCGGGGTAAAGTACTCTCCCGTAGTCAGTTTCACCCACCCAATTATCTCATCATCGGCAGGAGTAACCTGATACCGGGAAATCAGCTCAAAACCGTCCACAAGCCTTACTCCAAGCCGCTTCTGATACTTTTCGGATGCCTCGGGTGTCAAGAGCGGAATTACATTCTGAACCCGCGATTTGCCAAAGGTCCTGGTTCCCACCAAAACCCCTGCTCCGGTATCCTGAACCGCTCCGGCCAGAATTTCACTGGCGCTCGCGCTCATACCGTTTATCAGTACCACCAGTTCATACCTGACTTTTTCCAGATCAGAATAATATTCTCTGTCTTCCGCCTCCTCAGACTTGAAGTCAAGTCTGGTAATCAGCCCTTTGGGGATAAAGTACCTGCCTGCTGCAACTACCTCATTCACCTCTCCACCGGGGTTACCCCTCAGGTCAAGAATAATTTTGCTGATATTCCTGTCCTCCATATCTTCCATGACCGGAGCAAGAAATTCCGCGGTGTTTGCATTAAAGACATCTATTTTTATGTAACCTATCTCATTATTTATTTCATAAGAAACCGGGTTGACCCTGACAGGTCCTCTGACGGCCTCAACTTTTATCACGCCCTGCTGTCCGCCTCTGATAATCTCCAGAGCAACCGTAGTCCCGGCCTCCCCCTTGATTAATGCTGAAGCATTATATATAGCAGTACCGATAATATTTTCCCCATCTACAGCGACAATCCGGTCTCCAGGAACAATTCCCGCAGCTTCAGCCGGTGATGCGGGAAACACCTTGGTGACCAGCACATAATCCCCAGCCTTTGAAATCATAACCCCGATACCAAAATACTCACCCTGCATGTCTGAAATAAAATCACTGGCTTCGTCCGGAGTAAAGAAGACAGAATAGTCGTCAAGTCCGGCAAACATTCCTTTAAGCGCGCCCTCCAATAGCTGCCTGTCAGAAACATCATCCCGGTAGTTGTCCTGAATGAAGTCCATCATACTGTCCAGATACTCTAAGGAACCGGCGTTGCTGTTTTCCTGTGCTGAAACGAAATTGGGTCCCGAAAGACATAGCAGGGTGATAACTGCAATAACTGAGACAGCTTTGCTGAGCGGCCTGCAAAAGTTCCTGTTCATGAAAATCCTCCTCAGTATAGTAACATAAAAACCAATGTTTTCATGATTCGACATTAGTTTGGAAAACCCTCTCCACCTGTAGCTCTTACCTGCGGAAAGACAAAAGGCAGATGTACCCGCAGGCGTCTCATGCCTTCCGGAACACATCTGCCTCATTGTAAATAAATATGGGCTGCCGACTGCTGACTAGCCATTTTAGCTGGTCACCAGTCGATAGCCCTTACTAAAGTTCTGTCCTGTGCATCTGGTAACAGGCCTGTTGTCCGTCAATACCAACAACCTTGATACTGCCCCTGGCAAGAACACTGCTTGGTTTGGTAATCAGGCGCTTGAGACCAATCTTTTGGGCCAAATACTTTACATTACCTGCTGAATGTCCCCTGACCACAGAAATATCCTGGTCCGGAACTTCAACTACTATTTCCCGGGCATGGGAAATACCGGCCACTTCCACCAGGAGATGTTCCAGCATATCCCTTGCCGCCGCACTCTCAACAAGCTCCCTAAAGGCGGGATGGTAAGGCCCGGCTATCACATCTCCCGTGAGGTTAATCTGTTCACTTGGCTGCAGCCCTATTCTGATTACATTAATTCCTTCCTTTTCAAACATAACCAGGATTTTTTTGCAGCGCTGCACAGCCTGCCACAGTTCCAGGGGAAGGTAATCGCCTTTGCAATACAGTTCCTCAAGATGTGTCCCCTTTAAAACCAGGCATGGATAAATCCTCACCATATCCGGCGCCAGCGCTGTCAGTTCAGACGCGGTAAACAGGTCCGCTGCCTCTGCAGCCCCGGGAAGCCCGATCATCATCTGCAGGCCCAGGCTGAAACCCCATGACCTGAGTAAGGCTGCGGCCCTCAGCACATCTCTGCTGGTATGCCCTCTGCCTGACTTCCAGAGAACTTCATCATCCATAGACTGGACTCCCAGTTCAACAGTAGAAACACCGTATCCTGACAGCAGGAGCAAAATGTCTTCCGATATCGCATCAGGCCTGGTAGAAACCCTAATGCTGTTAATATCGCCTTTGACCATGAATTCATAGGCGGGCTGCAGAAGTTCCTTCTGCAAGTCCTTATCCACTGCTGTGAAGCTTCCCCCATAAAAGGCTACTTCCCTAACAATCCCCTCACCCTTGGGCATCGTTTCCAGGTAAGATTGTATTTTTCTGCGCACTTCCCTGCTGTCGGGAACCTGCTCCAGTCCGGTAATCTTCTTCTGATTGCAGAAAACACACCGATGCGGACAGCCAAGGTCGGGAACAAAGACAGGAATAATATAATGTGATTTATTCATTATTCCACAAGCCTGCCAAATCAAGTTCGCCATTATTAATTTTCTCTAAAACATCTTTTGCCGCCAACTGTTCGGCCTCTTTCTTAGTCCGTCCGGTTCCCTCGCCCCACAGCCTGCCCCTGATACTTACTCCGGCAACAAAGGTCTTGCAGTGGTCGGGACCATGCTCCTTTATTATCTCATAGGAAAGAGGGCTGTCACAGTATTTCTGGACAAGTTCCTGAAGGTGGGTCTTATAATCTGTGATAATACCCCCATCCTTAACAACTCTCTCAATAACCGGCCCCAGCTTATCCAGAATAAACCGGTAGGTTGTGTCCATGCCGCGATCAAGGTAGATTGCTCCGATAAGAGATTCCATGGCATCTGCAAGGATTGAGGGACGTTCCCTGCCCCCGCTCCTTTCCTCTCCCTTGCCCATATACAAATAATCCCCCAGGCACAGGGAACCGGCCACTTCTGCCAATGACGGCTCACATACGATGCCTGCCCTGATCTTTGTCAGGGTTCCCTCAGGATACTGGGGATACTGTCTGTAAAGATAATCACTGATAACCAGTTCCAGTACCGCATCTCCCAGAAATTCCAGCCGCTGGTTATGCTCCATTTCAGCATTCTTGTTTTCATGGGCATAAGAACTATGGGTAAGAGCCAGGGTAAGGTGACTACTGTCATCCCATGCAATACCTAATTTTGCTTTCAGTTGATTCAGGAAATCACTCATACTTTTTCACTACCACAGTGGCATTATGACCACCAAATCCGAAGGAATTGGACATCGCCACCTTGACATTACGGCTTACAGCCTTATTGGGCACATAGTACAGGTCACACTCGGGGTCCGGGTGTTCATAGTTAATCGTCGGGGGGATGATACTATTTACGATAACCAGAGCACAAATAATGGTTTCAATGCCCCCGGCAGCGCCAAGCAAATGACCTGTCATCGACTTGGTGGAACTTATGGCAATATCCCGGGCATGTTCCCGAAAAACTTTTGTAATGGCCTTGGTTTCGCTAATATCACCAACCGGAGTTGATGTGCCATGAGCGTTAATATAATCCACTTCACCGGGGTCAATACCGGCATCCCTGAGAGCAAGTTCCATTGCCCTGGCTGCACCTTCCCCTTCGGGGTCTGAAGCAGTGATGTGATACGCATCACAAGTTACTCCATACCCGGCCAGTTCAGCATAAATCCGGGCATTCCTGGCAAGGGCATGGTCAAGTGATTCCAGAATCAGGACACCTGCACCTTCACCCATAATAAAACCGTCACGTTCCCTGTCAAAGGGACGGCTTGCCTTCTCAGGGGCATCATTCCTCGTGGACATAGCCTTCATGGAACAGAACCCTGCCATGGCCAGAGGAATAATCGGAGCCTCGGTGCCTCCTGTTACCATTACATCAACCTCACCCCTCTGGATAAGCCGGAAGGCTTCTCCGATTGAGTTTGTACTAGATGCACACGCACTGACACTCGTCAGGTTGGGTCCCTTAAAACCATAGCTAATAGCTACCTGAGCGCCTGCGATATTAGCAATCATCATCGGGACAAAGAAAGGGCTTATCCTGCCGGGGCCCTTTTCAATAAGAACCCTGGCCTGATTTTCCACGGTCTCAATGCCCCCAACACCTGAACCCAGCAGAATGCCGACACGCTCCTTTTCCAGTTGATCCGGTTGGATTCCGGCATCCTCCAGAGCTATATTTGTGGCCGCAATGGCAAAATGGGTATATCTATCCATCCTGCGGGCCTCTTTTTTATCAAGATAGTCTAATGGATCAAAGTCTCTGATTTCACCGGCTATCCTGGTAGGCAGCTGGTGTGCATCAAACCGTGTGATTGGCACAATGCCGCTCCTGCCGTTGACAATTGAATCCCAGAACTTATCCCGGCCCGTGCCAACCGGTGTCACCATCCCTACTCCGGTTACTACAACTCTTTTATCCAAATTGCTACACCCCACTCTCGGCCTTATCCATCTCAAGAAGAAGTCTTTTAAAAATTTCTTTTACCGGTAATATATCTTTTATTTCACCGACTCTTTCCCCGGAAAAAACAAGTCCGTTCTCTGTATCACCCTGCTGTGACCTGATGAGAGCCTTTAGAATGCAGAAGGACCGGGAACATTTTTTAAGACAGTTATCACAGGTATCGGGTTTCAGGTCATCTCCGTCAAACAGCCGCCTGATGAAACTGTTCATAATACTCCTTCCCGGAAGTCCTACCGGACTCTGGATAAGGACAACATCTTCAGGCTCGGCCTTAAGGTACAGTCTCTTAAATTCCTCTGAGGCATTACATTCCTCACTGGCTACAAACCTGGTGCCCATCTGGACTGCATTGGCTCCCATCCCGAAAGCCTCTTTGATGGCGCTCCCGTCAATAATTCCGCCGGCTGCAATAACAGGAATTTTAACAGCTGCTCTTACTTTGGGAATAAGATCCTTCATTGATTCCAAAGTACCCAGATGCCCTCCGGCTTCCTTACCTTCAACAACAACTGCAGCGGCCCCCAGCCTTTCAGAAAGCTGGGCTAGTTTTGGTGTTGAGACAATAGGCACAACCGGCACCCCGGAGGCTTTGCCCCAGGTAAACATATCCCTGGAAAACCCGGCCCCGGAAACAATCAGGTCAATACCTTCATCTATTGCGGTCTTCACAAGGTTAGCAAATTCCCTGGCAGCGAACATTATGTTGATACCTACTATCCCCTTGGTTAAATCCCTGGCTTTAGCAATCTCTTTTCTTAATTCATCAACACTCATCCCTGTTGCCGCGATCAAGCCTACTCCACCCTCTTCAGCAACAGCTGCGGCAAGGTCGGCTGTTGAAATCCTAACAGCCATGCCACCCTGGATTATAGGCATGTCAGGTATTAAGTCCCCGATCTTAAAGTCCGGAAATTTCATTTCTCTCCTCCATTTCTTCACTGCAGAAAGGACACAAGGCTGACAAACTCTGCAGTTAAAAACCCTCAAAGACCAGTCAGAATAATTCGTAAGGAGTCCCGCATGTATCCACGGGACTCCGGCAAACCACGCTTACTGGTTTTCCTTTTCTTCGATGTATTTGACAGCATTTCCCACAGTCTTAATTTTTTCAGCATCCTCATCAGGAATTTCCATATCAAATTCCTCCTCGAAAGCCATAACCAGTTCAACTATATCTAATGAGTCTGCACCCAGGTCGTCTACAAACGTGGATTCCAAGGTTACCTCTTCATCTTCGACACTCAACTGGTCCACGATTATACTTTTCACCTTGTCAAAAACAGCTGACATTTCCAGCACCTCCTTCCAGCAAACATCTAAGTATTTTCAAATTACTGCATTACCATCCCGCCATCAACAGCAATGGTCTGCCCAGTAATATAACTGGCCGCATCAGACACCAGGAACAAAACCGCATCTGCCACATCCTGAGGATTCCCAATCCTGCCAAGAGGAATCTGGTTTATCAGTTCTTTTTTCATATCCTCAGGTAGAGCATCGGTCATCTGGGTTTCAATAAACCCGGGAGCGACAGCGTTACATGTAATCCCCCGCGACCCCAGCTCTCTGGCTACCGATTTTGAAAAACCGATAATTCCTGCCTTGGAAGCCCCGTAATTGGCCTGTCCGGCATTTCCCATCAAACCAATCACAGACGATATGCTGACTATCCTACCATACCTCTGTTTCATCATTATCCTGGAAACAGCCTTGGTACAAAGGAACGTGCCTTTTAAGTTTACATTGAGAACTGTATCCCAGTCCTCTTCTTTCATCCGTAGTAACAGTGTATCTCGGGTGATACCGGCATTATTCACCAAAATATCTATTCTGCCAAATTCAGCTACGGCTTTTTTTACAAAATTGTCAACTTCATCTGCAACAGTAACGTTTCCTGATAGTTCCAGAGCTCGCTGACCCAGATTACGGATTTCAGCAGCAACTTCGGCAACTGATTCCTGGCTAAGGTCAACTACTGCCACATCAGCTCCACTTTCTGCAAGCCTGAGAGCTATTGTTCTTCCTATACCGCGGCCTGCACCGGTAACAAGCGCAGTTTTGCCTCTAAGAACCATTCTATATAACCTCCTTCAAATTATCAAGGGTCTTTTCTAATGACGTCACATCCTCGACATTTAAAAATATTTTTTCCCTGACAATTTTTTTGCCTAATCCCGATAATACCTTACCCGGGCCTGTTTCAATAAATACTTCTGTACCTATTTCCGCCAACTGCCTGGTGCACCCTTCCCACCTTACGGGACTGCTGACCTGTCTTAGCAGCAGCCGCCTGACCTCGGCAGCGGAACCGACCGTCTCGGCCGTAACATTTGAAATCAGCGGACAGACAGGCTCATTAAATGTAACCTTATCCAGCTCTGCAGCCAGTCGCTCAGCTGCTTCCTGCATCAAACTAGAATGAAAAGGTCCGCTCACCTGTAATGGAACAACTCTCTTAGCCCCATATTCAAGACATAACTCCATGGCCTTGTTAAGAGCCCGTGTTTCACCTGCGATTACAATCTGGCCGGGACAATTATAGTTGGCAGCTTCCACTACACCTTCCAGCGAGGCTTTCTGACAGGCCTTGAGCACATTATCTGTGTCCAGCCCCAAAACCGCTGCCATCCCGGCATCAGAGGAGCAAGCCTGCATAAACAGTCCCCGTTTCCTGACCAGCTGCACTGAATCCGGAAAGGTCAAGGCCTGTGCGGCCACCAGGGCAGAGTATTCCCCAAGGCTGTGCCCGGCAGCAGCGTCAGGAGTTATGCCATGTTCCCGCAACACCTCCCGGCAGGCTGTACTTACGGTTAGAATTGCCGGCTGGGTATTAGAGGTCATTTTCAATTCATCCTCCGGGCCTTCAAAACACAGCTTCTTGAGGTCAAATCCAAGGACTTCATTCGCCTGCTCAAAAACCTGCCTGGCAATAGAAAAACTATCATATAATTCCTTGCCCATACCTACATATTGCGACCCCTGCCCGGGGAAAACAAAAGCAGTTTTCATGGCTACACCTCCAGGGTGGCCACTACTGACCGGGCTCCTGTGATTATTTCATTTATAATTTCCTCAGCTGTCTTGATCTCTTTTATCAGGCCGGCTATCTGCCCACAGGCAACAGTGCCTGTTTCTGTGTCACCGTCAATCATGGCCGATTTCAGCTTCCCGGCGCCAAGTTCCTCCATTTCCGTAACAGGTGCACAGTTTCTTTCCATTTCTTCATAAAGTTTGGTCAGCTTGTTTTTCAGTGACCTTACCGGATGACCGGTAACACGACCGCTGACTGCAGTATCCCTGTCCTTTGCCTTCAAAATCATCTGTTTGATGTTTTCGTGAATTTCGCACTCCAGGGCACACATAAACCTCGTTCCAATCTGCACTCCTGCTGCCCCGAGGGCAAGAGCCGCAACCACTCCCCTGCCGTCCGCTATTCCTCCGGCTGCTATGACAGGTATTTTCACAGCATCAACAACCTGAGGAACCAGCGCCATTGTCGTTAACTCACCAATATGTCCTCCCGATTCCGTACCCTCGGCCACCACAGCATCTACTCCAGCCTTTTCCAAACGCTGAGCCAGGGCTACAGACGGAATCACAGGAATAACTTTTGTCCCAATCTCCTTAAGCTGGGGTATGTATTTTGCAGGGTTTCCGGCTCCGGTTGTAATCACCGGCACCTTTTCTTCGAGAATAACCTGCATTACCTCCTCAACAAAGGGTGACATCATCATAACATTGACCCCAAAAGGTTTAGCCGTTATTTCCCTGGCCCTTATCACCTGTTCCCGGACCCATTTTCCGTCATTATGGCCTGAACCGATGATACCCAGGCCCCCGGCTTCAGATACGGCCGCTGCCAGCGAAGCCGTAGAAACCCATGCCATTCCGCCTTGAATAATGGGATACTCTATACCCAGTAAATCACAGATCACAGTTTTTCTCATCTAATTCCTCCTACTGATTATTCCAAATGTTCTTCCGGTTATACTGCCCATCTGATTACCCCGGCTCCCCATGTAAGGCCTGCTCCGAAGCCCACCAGGGCAATATTGTCACCTTTTTTGATTTTCCCTTCAAGCAAAGCTTCATGTAAGGCAACTGGTATTGATGCCGAAGACGTATTTCCGTATTTGGCAACATTTACATATACCTTTTCATCCGGCAGTCTCAGCCTCTTTGCTGCAGCCTTAATGATCCGGATATTGGCTTGGTGAGGTATAAAAAGATTAATGTCTCCGTTGGTCATCCCAGCTTTGAGAACAGCGTTGGCAGCACATTCACCCATAATGCGGACAGCAAATTTAAATACCTCTGAACCAGCCATTTGTAAATATTCTGCGTATCCGGCCCTGCTTTCTTTACCGGAAGTTCCCGGGATCCCGCAGCACAAGGATCCGGCCGCACTGAGCTTTAACAACTCGCCGCCGGAACCATCGGAGCCCAGTTCGAGGGAAAGAATACCAAACCCCTGGTCAACCGGTCTCAAAACTACCGCACCGGCGCCGTCTCCGAATAAAACGCAGGTATTCCTGTCGCCCCAGTCAATTACCCTGGATAAAGCCTCTGCTCCAATAACCAAAACTGTTTGATACATACCGGTTTGAACAAACTGGCTGGCTACAGCCAATGCATATACAAAACCGGTACATCCTGCGGAAACGTCAAATGCTGCCGCCTTTATGGCGCCAATCTTTTCCTGTACCAGACAGGCCGTTGACGGAAAGTACATATCAGGCGTTACAGTGGCCACAACAATTAAATCAACTGCATCAGGTGTTAATCCGGCATTTTCCAGTGCCATTTCTCCTGCCTTTACGGCGAGGTCAGAAGTTGTCATGGTTTCGTCAATAATCCTGCGCTCTCCAATACCTGTCCTTGTTTTCACCCATTCATCAGAGGTATCAACCATTTTTTCCAGTTCCTGGTTTGTTAATACCCTCTCCGGAAGACAAATACCGGTACCGGTTATCCCCACCGGTATGCTACCCACTGGCACTGTCATCATCTCCATTCGGTTTCTCCGTAATACTGTCTTTTATACAATTAACTACATGAATCTCAACACATTCTTTGGCCACCCGGATGGCGTTTTTGATTGCCCGGGCTTGTGAACTGCCGTGGCTGATAACCGCTACTCCATTAACTCCCAGGAGGGGAGCTCCGCCGCTTTCAGCATAATCAATTTTTTTCCTGAGGCCTTTGGCCTGCGAAAATACCAAGGCAGCGCCGATTTTGACAAAGATGTTTTTCATGAACTCTTCTCTGAGCATAGACATAAGGTCCTTGGCCAGGCCTTCACCAAACTTCAGGACAATATTTCCCACAAAGCCGTCACATACAATAACATCGGCAATTCCGCCCGTAATGTCACGGCCCTCCACATTGCCCACAAAATTCAGCCCGCTTTCCTTAATAAGCTGATATGCTTCCACATATAGGGGATTCCCCTTGGTTTCCTCTTCGCCGATGTTAAGCAGGCCTATCCTCGGGTTTGTTGCACCAAGAATCTTATTAGAATAAATACTACCCATAACCGCAAACTGGAGGAGGTTTTGGGGATCACATACCGCATTTGCGCCTACATCCAGAAAAAGGCTTCTGCCTTTTACTGTAGGAAGCACGCTAGCAATAGCCGGGCGGTGAATGCCTTTTATCCGTCCCAGTCCCAGCAGGGCCGCACCCATAGCCGCTCCCGTATTGCCTGCCGAAACAACCGCATCAGCAGCGCCTTCCTTTACCAGCCTGGTACTGACAACGATAGACGAATTCTTCTTCTTTCTGATAGCTGCTCCAGGCGCTTCTCCCATTTCAATTACTTCCGGAGCATGAATCACGGAAACAGCGGCTTTTCCGATTTCATATTGGGCCAATTCCTTTTTGATCCTAACCTCATCCCCAACCAGGATTATTTCCAATCCAAGCTCCTGTGATGCTTCAACTGCGCCTTTAACTGTTTCAACCGGGGCGTAATCGCCTCCCATGGCATCAACCGCGATTTTCAATTTTTACTCCCTCCTCGAGGTCAACGGCAAATACTCTGAATTTGCCTTTAAAAACCACCTCAGCTCCGGATTTGGATGTTACCGAAATATTATATTTATTACCACTTTTGCTGTTTATAACCGCCTTGGCTACAATTCTCTCCCCCAGTGAAATGGGCCTTTCAAACGACACCCTAGCTACACCCGTAAGAGCCACCTCGGCATCAACAATGGCTACAGCCAATGAATTTGCCTGGGCAAACAGGATATGCCCCCTGGCAATCCGGTTCCTCTCAAACACCATGTCCCCCGTTATCTCCAAGAGGGACAGACCGGATTTTTCAAGTTCAAGGTCGATTAGATCACCAATAATTTCCCTGCCTGCCAGGGACTTGACCTTGGCATAAGAGTTCTCGGCATACTGCTTTGTTCTTTCACGAAGTTCAGGAATACCCATTTCAAGCCTGTCAAGCCTGATAGTCTGCACACTGACATTAAACATGCGGGCCAGTTCCTCATCTGTAACAAACGGGTTCCCGGCAATAAATGAATTTAGTTTTTTGTGTCTAATGGGTTTTGGCAGAGATACACTACCCATTCTTCCCCCACCACCATTTATATTTAGTACCTGGTCCTAACAATAGTATATAATACCATCTTTTATATTGCAAGATATCACAGAAAAATATTCCTCCAAGCAGTAGATGTCCTGTCATTACTAATAAATTTCATCGCTCTGGGAGCCTGCAAAAAATAATCCTCTATTCCGAAATTACTCCGGGATAAACAAATAAGCAGGCTGTCCCTCTGACAGCCTGCCATAATATTTGATCAGGAAAACACCTGATGCGACCAATACAATTATTCATTTACGGTTGCAATAACCTCTTTATCCTTGTAATAGCCGCATCCCGGGCAAACCCGGTGAGGCATTTTGGGTTCATGGCATTGCGGGCATAAAATGAACCTCGGGGCTTCTATCTTCTGCTGTGCTCTGCGCATGTTTTTCCTGGTTTTGGAATGTCTTCTCTTCGGTACTCCCATTTCCTACACCTCCTTTAAATCTCAGCGGTTAAAATACTTTTTCAGGACTTCCATCCTGGGGTCTATCTCTTCTTTAGTGCATTTACAGGTTTCATTATTCAGGTTGACACCGCAAAGGACACATAGACCCTTACAGTTTTCGTCACACACGGATTTCATGGGAATATGCAGGTAAAGGTTTTCCCTGATAACACTGCCAAAATCAACTTTGTTCCCTTGAAAAATGTGAACATCTTCCGGATCCCTGACCTCGTCAGACAACCCCTGAGCATCAAACTCATGGCAGAAATCTTCCTTAAAGTCAAAGCCTGCATGGTATGGATACCGCTCCACACACCGGCTGCACACCAGCTCAGTGTCACCGTCGAATCGCCCACTAAAGACAATTACCTTCCCGGTGTTTTTAACATCAAGGGAAATCTGAACCGAATTGACGAATTCAACCCTGTCATTCCCCAGTGTCAGAGGCTCGATATCCTTCCGGAGATCAAAATGAAATTTTTTTCCCGGTATCTTCCTGACAGTAGTTAGATCGATGAACATATTATCCACCTCATAGTATCACAACAAGTATTATACTCATTAGGGATTTACTTTGTCAAGGAAAAAGTGACTTCCCCTGCCTTAATTTCCATATTGTGAGCCTGAACCGCAGTTATGGCAGTTACATTAACTATATCTTCCACACTGCAGCCTCTTGACAGGTCATTTACAGGCTGGGCTATCCCCTGTAGAATAGGGCCAATCGCTTCTGCCCCGGCAAGCCGCTGCCCCAGCTTGTAGCCAATATTTCCTGACTGCAGATCCGGAAATATCAACACATTGACCCGTCCAGCCACAGCGCTCTCAGGGGCCTTGCTCGCTCCCACATCAGGAATCAGGGCTGCATCTGCCTGCAGCTCCCCATCAACACTAAGGAATGGATATCGTTTACTCGCTATGGCCGTTGCCTGGCGCACTTTGGCCACCATCTTATGTTCCGCACTGCCTTTGGTGGAAAAGGAGAGCATCCCAACCCGCGGTTCATCAATTCCGGCCAGTGTTTTGGCAGTCATTGCAGAAGAGTATGCAATTTCAGCCAGTTGCTCCGCTGTTGGGTCAGGATTAACAGCACAATCGGCAAAAACCATCACACCCTGCTGGCCAAAGCTCCGGTTGCCCATTATCATTATAAAGGCTCCGGAAACAACTGATATGCCTGGCGCTCCCTTGATAATCTGCAGGGCCGGTCTGAGAACATCTGCCGTGGGGCTCAATGACCCCGCAACCACTCCATCGGCATATCCCGCCTTGACCATCATGGTCCCATAATACAGAGGGTTTTCCAAAAGGCGGTCCGCTTCCTGTTTAGTCAGCCCTTTGCCTTTTCTTAGCTCATAGAGCATTCCACTGAGTTCTTCCTTATGGTCCTGTGGAAAATCCACATATTTTATACCCGGCTTTATGGGCCAGCGTATATTATGCCTGTTGCCTTTTAACAGCATGACCTCCGCAACGCCGGTTTCAGCTACTACCTCTGCAGCCTCCCGTACCCTGGGGTCGGTAGATTCGGGAAGTACTATCCTGGCCAAATGCTTTTTTGCCTTTTCCCTTATCTGTTTAAGCAGCTTCATGGTCCTCCCCCTTCATCCGGGAACAACTATTATAGTTATTACACAAAGAGGAAGTTTTCATCATAATTTTTTAACTAAAATATACCCAAAGCTTAACATATGGCAGGTTTTATTGGCTTAAGATGGAAATAATATAGTAACTAACCTGTTTGTCAGGCTGGAACACACCGGGAACAGACAGGAAAAATTTAGGAGGCGCCAATGAATATAGTCGGAATTATTACTGAACATAATCCATTTCATAATGGACACCTGTATCATGTCCGGAAAGCCAGGCAAGAATGTGCAGCTGACCTGGTGGTTTCCGTGATGAGCGGGCATTTTTTGCAGCGGGGGGAACCAGCCCTGTTCAACAAATGGGCCCGGGCCGAAATGGCAGTGCGCAGTGGTGTCGACCTGGTAGTGGAGCTCCCGACTGCATTTTCGGTGCGCAGCGCCAGTGCCTTTGCCCTCGGTTCTATTTCCCTGCTGGATAGAATGGGTGTGGTCACCCATGTCTGTTTTGGCAGTGAAGCAGGCAATACTGATATGCTGTGGCCTGCAGCCCGGGTGCTGGCCCGCGAGCCGGTAAAATTCAAAGAAATCCTAAGTACGCTGCTCAGTACCGGTCTGCCCTACCCCGCAGCCCGAGCCGCAGCCTTAACCCGTCACCTTGCCCAACAGGGAGTTGAGGTGACTGAAGAAACCTTTAAAAGCCCCAACAACATCCTTGGCATTGAATACCTGAAGGCGCTGATAAATACCGGCAGCAGCATCGTGCCCGCTGCTATCAAGAGATTTGCCTCCGGCTACCACGACAGAGAAATCGGCACTGACAGCGCCGGAGTGGACAGCAATAATATTATCAGCGATGCCCCAGCCAGTATTGCCAGCGCCACCAGTATCCGGGAACGCCTGATAAGTGACAATAACCGCACAGATGGTATTGCAGCGGTTGTCCCGGCTGCGTCTCTGGAAGTGATTAAACGTGAGATTGCCGGCGGTCAGGGGCCTGTCTATATAGATAACTACGACAGGATTCTGTTTTACCTGCTGCGAACCCTGTCTCCCGAATACCTGTCACTGTTAAATGATGTTGGCGAGGGTCTGGAAAACCGTATTCTGGAAATGTCCCTTACAGCCGGTTCGGTCAGGAAGCTGCTGGAAGGGATTAAGACAAAACGCTATACCTGGACACGGATACAAAGGATACTCTCATACATCCTCCTGGGTTATACCAGGGACATGGCAGATGCCTTTGAAAAAAGCGGTCCTTTATATGTAAGAGTTCTAGGACTGTCGGCCCAGGGCCGGGCATCCCTGAAAAATATAAAAAAACAGGCCTCAGTACCTGTCATCACCAGGACATCACCCTACCTTGGTCAAGGTGACAATGTGTCTCAAATGCTAGCTTTTGATGTCAGAGCTACAGACATTTATACCCTGCTTTATCCGGGTCGGATCGTAACGCGCCAGGGCCTTGACTGCAAAATCATGCCTTTTGTCAAATGACCCTGTGCTGATAGGCGCATACCTGAACTCCTTATTTTTTTTCGTTCTACCAGACAGGTTCTCTTTATATAATTTTAGTGCCGAATACCTACCGGCGTAACATTATATGGGGGGAACTTATTATGCACCCGAATCAAAGGAAAATCCGTTTCACTGCTATATGCCTGATTGTTCCTGCAATCGTCCTTTTAATATTCTGTATGGTCATTTATCCAAGAGAAGTTTTTGAGGCCTCTAAGGCAGGAATAAGCGCTTGGTGGAACATTGTGTTTCCGGCGCTGCTGCCCTTTTTTATCAGTTCTGAACTCCTGATGAGCTATGGTGTCGTCCAGTTCATGGGAGTGCTCCTGGAACCCGTGATGCGTCCCCTGTTTAACCTTCCCGGGGCAGGTTCCTTTGTCATGGCAGTTGGATATAGTTCCGGATTTCCCATCAGCGCCTCTCTGACCGCTCGCTTACGAAAAGAAAGGCTCTGTACCAGATATGAAGGTGAACGTCTGATGTGTTTCACTAACAATGCTTCTCCCCTGTTTATGCTGGTGGCCGTAGGTGTGGGCATGTTCGGCAATCCACGTCTGGGTGTCGTCATTGCCCTGGCTCACTATGCAGCTAATTTCATCCTTGGTCTGCTGCTCCGTTTTTACAAGACCAATGACCCCGAATTCACACCCAGAGTTGAACCAAAAGATAATATCCTGCGCCGGGCCCTGGCAGAAATGCATAAGGTTACGGGGTCAAACCCGCTCCCCTTCGGGAGAGCGCTGGGGGATGCGATAAGTTCCTCTGTCAACAAACTCCTCCTGATCGGAGGTTTTGTAATTGTCTTTTCTGTTATCATCAGGGTAACCATGCTTACCGGGGTCATGTCCCTGATAACTCAGGCGCTGAGTATCCTGGCGGCGCCTGCCGGATTTTCCGATGCCGCTGTCAGCGCACTGGGCCAGGGTTTTTTCGAAATGACCCTGGGTACCAAAGCGGCTTCAGAAACAGTTTCTCCACTGGCCCAAAGAGCTGCCGCAGCCAGTATCATTCTTGGCTGGAGCGGACTGTCGGTTCTGGCCCAGGTGGCTGCAATGACAGGAGAAACAGATCTAAGAATGAAACTGTTTACTCTGAGCAGAATCTTTCACGGCTGTTTGGCCGGCTTGTTATGCTCCATTATGCTTAATTTAAAACCGGTCCTGATCTGGCTGGCAAAGCCGGCAGTCGCTGTTCCCGGTTCAGGATATACTTTTTCCTGGTGGTTAAGCCTTGCCATAAGCAGCAGGCTCTGCTTTTACACAGTAACATTCTGGGTTGCCACAGCGCTAGTTGTTTATATATTTCGTACTTTTTCCGTTATTCGGATACGCATCTAGATCTCGGGCTGCAGCCTGCCCCTTGCGGATGTTTGTGGAAAAGACAATCGTATCCTGCAGTATAACAAGAAAATTGACTTCGTCAAATTTATCTTCGATGTCAATTTTCTTGTTCAAAGGGGGCCAGCCCCCTATGACGTCGCTTCGCTCCTGTTACCCCCGGAGAATAGGGGGCATACCCCCTATAACCCCCATTATTAAGGAAATTATCCACAACCCTGCAAAAGGGTAATTTCCTTAATAAATAAAAAAGCGCATGTCTTTAAAACACGCGCATAAGTTATGTATTCCTGGATGCATCAATGCATGCCATATATTACTCAGTGGGGGCAGCTTCCTGCTCACTTTTCGGCGGAGTGCGGAGTTCTTCTCTGGCATTCCTGATCTGATTCAGAATTTTTTCGATATTATCCTCACCCTTGCCCAATAGATCGTCCGCATACTGGTATGCGCCAATTTTAATTTCCCGGGAAATGGTTTTAGCTTGTTCCATTACTTCGGAGGCCTGTTCCCTTGCCCGTTTCACCAGCTCATCTTCACCTGCCATCCGGCTCAGTTCATCCCGGGCTTCAATAACAATTCTCTTGGCTTCATTTCTGGCTTCCTCGATTATTCGTTCCCGCTCCACAGCTACTGACTTGGCCAGACGCATTTCCTCGGGGAGAGCGGTGCGAATGTGGTCAATCATATCAAGAATCAGGTCATCATCAATCAGTATTTTACCGATTAAGGGGACCTTGGTGCTTTCTTCAACCAGTTCTTCCAGCTCATTCAAGACATCCAGGATATCCATGTCCATTCCTCCCAATAACAATGTTTTACCTGAAACTACAATTATATTTCAACCCGGAAAGGCATTTTCCCTTTTTATGGTGTAAACAATTTCAGGAGTTTTTACTGCGCTGCCATAATTCTTCGAATCTTTCTTTCAAAGCCTGCTCCACTATACTGGGAACAAAATCAGCGATACATCCTCCCAGTGAAGCCACTTCTTTGAGCACACTTGAACTCACAAATGACCATTTTGCCTGTGACATCATAAATACAGTCTCAACATCAGGCTGAAGTTTTTTATTGGTCAAGGCCATTTGAAATTCATTTTCGAAATCCGAAATTGCCCGCAGTCCTCTTATGATTACCTGGGCGTTTTTTTCAGCTGCATGCTTAACAGTTAAGCCTTTAAAGCTGTCGACTGATACATTGCCGTATGACTTAAGGGCTTCCCTGAGCAGTTCTACCCTCTCTTCCAGGGTGAACAGTGGAGTCTTGCCGGAATTTATAGAAACAGAAACAATAACATGCTCAAATAGAGCGGCAGCTCTTTCAATTATATCGATATGGCCATTGGTCACAGGATCAAAACTGCCGGGATATATAGCAAGTCTCATAATAAGCCACCTTTCTGTTAACACTGCCCCTCTCCGCGCGTAAAAGCCCCGGATTCCATCCGATAAAATGACAGCATCGTATCACCATACCTCTGCTGCCTAAACAACCTGAAGCAGAAAATTTTTTCCGGAAGCACATCTACTTTGCTGCTTTCTGCAATAATTACGCCTTCAGACCTAAGAATCGGACTACGACACACCTGGCCTATGCTCTGCTGCACAAGTTCCCTGCCGTAAGGAGGGTCCATATAAATAATATCAAACTGTTGTTTTCTTTTTGCCAGCACCGCCACAGCATTATCCGCATCTGTACAAAAAACCTCCGCACTGCCGGACAAGCCGGTCAACTCAAGGTTATCACTAATTATTTTAACAGCCCGCGGATTTTTTTCGATAAATACAGCCCTCTCGGCTCCCCGGCTGATGGCTTCAATGCCAATTGCCCCGGTTCCTGCATAAAGGTCCAGAAAACGGCATCCGGGAATCCACTCAGTGATAATGTTGAAAAGGGATTCTTTTGTGCGGTCCATTGTGGGCCGGGTTTCCATACCCTTTAGTGACTTCAGCCTGCGTCCCTTTGCAGTACCGGTTATTACCCGCACCTGTTCCGCTCACCTCTTTGGAGGATTTTTAGCACATCCAAATTATAACACAATTTCATCTAAAAATCGATTTTATTATTGCACTATCAAGAAGATTTGGCAATAAATCTTTTCATTATCTGATTTGCCGCAGTATTTATAATGAATATTGTTATAATTAAAACTGTTGCCGTACCAAAAGCCTTCTCAGTGGCCTCCTTTGTACCAACTTCCATAGCAACCAGGTAAAGGTGCATGGACATGGTCCGCGCCGGGTCAAACACGCTTTCCGGCAGCCTCAGGGAACCTCCGAGGGTTAACATCAGAGCAGCGGTTTCTCCGATAACGCGGCCTATGGAAAGAATCACTCCGGTGATAATTCCGGGCAAAGCGCTTGGCAGCACAACCTTCACAATAGTCTGCCACTTAGTAGCGCCTAAAGCCAGACTGCCTTCACGGTATGAGGATGGCACCGTTTTTAGAGCTTCCTCCGAAGTCCTTACCAAAGTTGGCAGAATCATCGTAGCTCCGGTGAGGGCGCCTGATATCAAGGACCATCCGTGAGTAATGGGTTCCAGCAGAATTACAAAAAAAGCAAAGCCAAACAAGCCAAATACAATAGAAGGTATCCCTGCCAGAGCTTCGGTACCGAATCTGATAATCCGGGTAACTTTCCCTTCCCTGGTATACTCGGTAAGGAAAATAGCAGCCCCGACCCCGATTGGTGTAGCTATCAACAGTGTTAAGAGCGTAAAATATATGGTAGCCACAATGGTGGGGAAAATACCGCCCTGAGACCCCATCTTCCTGGGTTTCTCGGTCAGGAATTCCCAATTAACAACATGGAGACCTTCAAAAAGAACATATCCGATAACAAGCATCAATATGGCCACAGTGGAAAAACCTGCAATCCAAAGTGCTGTTTTGGCTATTTTCTGGCTTGTTTTAACTGAGATCATGACTGGCTGACCCCCTTTTGGGCGAGAAAACTAGCCACTGTATTCAGCAGCATGATAATGACAAACAGAACTATACCGGTTGCAAACAAAGCCTTAACGTGATCACCGGCAGCATATCCCATTTCAATGGCAATATTCCCGGTCAGGGTACGGACCGGTGCGAAGATTGAGTCCGGGACAGCAACTGTATTCCCCGCAACCATGATAACTGCCATCGTCTCTCCAAGGGCACGTCCCATTCCCAAGACAATAGCTGCTATGATGCCTGAACTGGCGGCAGGTATGGTAACTTTGTAAATTGTCTGCCAGTCTGTCGCCCCAAGTGCAAGTGATGCTTCTTTGTATTCATTAGGGACGGAACGGATGGCATCTTCAGATATATTTATTACAGTAGGTAATATCATAATAGCAAGAATAATGGCAGCTGACAGCACACTGTACCCTCTTTGGTATTCTGGCTTCAGGATATTAGCCAGATATGTCCTTTCTATATGCATCAGTAGTTCATTAACTATAACCATCCCAAACAGGCCATAAACAACTGAAGGAATACCGGCCAGGAGCTCCACAGCCGGTCTCACAAATTTACTTACTCTGGGAGGAGCAAATTCTGCCAGGAAAATAGCTGTAGCCACCCCAAGAGGTACTCCCAGAATAAGGGCGCCAAAGGTAACCGCAAAGGTACCCACTATCATGGGCAGAATTCCAAAAATATCTTTTGTGGGATACCATTCTTGTCCCAGCAGAAAATCAATCACACCTACTTTTTTTATGAGAGGTAACCCTTCGATAAAGATGAATCCTCCGATTAAAACAACTGTGATTACAGATATGAATGCGCTGAATAAAAGTATTTTTTCATATACTTTTTCCTTCGCCTTGTAGTCCAATATGCATCACTCCCAACGGAATTAGGGCGGACATTGTCCGCCCGCTTATTTTACAGGAATGAACTCTTCGGCAACTATTTGCTGGCCTTCTGCACTAAGTACAAACTCAATAAAGGCTTTGGTGGCAGCATCAGGTTCACCCTTGGTGAGGTAAAGAAAAGGCCTTGCAATCTTATATGAACCATCAATTACAGTCTCAGCCGAAGCTGCAACTCCGTCAACTTTTACCGCTTTGACAGCGCTGTCAACTGAACCCATGGAGATAAATCCGACAGCATAGGGATCACTGATGACACCTTTTTTAACCGCACCGGTGGAGTTCTGGACAATAGCATTAGCGATAAATTTGGCATCATCACCCAGCACTATTTCCTCGAAAGCGCCTCTGGTACCCGAACCTGCCTCACGGACAATTACCGTAATCGGCTTGTTTCCTCCGCCAACTTCATTCCAGTTTTTAATTTCACCGCTAAAAATCTTCTTAACCTGTTCCACAGTAAGGTCTGCCAAATTATTGGCCGGGTTAACAACAACTGCGATCCCGTCCCTGGCAACAGCTGTTTCCGTCAGGCCATAGGCTTTTTCTTCGTCTTTCAGTTCCCTTGAAGAAGTGCCAATATTAGCTGTTCCTGAATTCGCGGCTTCTACTCCGGCGCTTGACCCGCCACCCTGTACATTAACCATCACATCAGAATACTGTTCTTCAAAGGCGGCTACCAGTTCCTCCGACAATGGCTGGACTGATGTGGACCCGGCTACCTTGACCGTTCCACTGACGTCGGAAGCATTTTCATTATCCTTTTGTTCTGAACGTCCGCATCCTGCAGCAAATACTGCTGTAACTACTACCAGTACCATCACTGCTGCGATTTTTAAACTTTTCAAAGCATGCATCTTCCCGATTCTCCTCCCTTTGCTCTGCTGTTTTGTTAGCAGGTATCTGACTACCCACAACTGTGATTATAGATGATTAATGTAAAGATGCAATTGATACCATGTTAAGATTGTGTTAATTCTTGTAAAGTTTTATCTGAGTTCTAATGCAGCCAATCCGGCAGCACCGTAAAGCGGCGCTTCCTCGCCCAACTCCGCCGGCAGGATATCCGGCATATTCTTTCCTGCGTGCCTGTGCCAGGACAGGTTTACTGTTTTCCAATAGCTCTCATTCTCAGTTCCTGGTAAACCGTGAAAGACAATCACGCCGGCGCTGATTTCCCCGGAAAGTCTCCGCAGCTCCGGAAAAAGTTTCCTGTCCCACTCCTTAACTGTCCCGTAATCCCCGGCATCGCCCGTGAATACTTTGATTTCGTCTCGCAGCAGCCTGCCGTCTTTAATAATTCGTACCTCAACACAGTCCCCGAAATAGACCGTAATTGTATTTTTCTGTCCCCATCCGGCACCCTCTTTCAATTCTGCCAGGGCAATCACATTAAGAAGGTCGTCTACAAAAACCGGTTTGTCCAGTAAACGCTGCGCCATCGCGGTAATAGGCACGTTTTCCCATTTCATTTCAGGCGCGGTTGTGATCACACCGTTTTTAAAATCAACCTGGCCGTCGATTGCAATACCTATCCCGGCAACATTTTCATATTTCGAGCCACGATAATCAACGAGGTACTTAACACCTGCAGACAACCTTTCCACAACAAGGTTAGGTTCATGAATATCCAAATTCTCTTCCCGGAAATGCAGGTAATGGCCCCGCAAATCAAACATCCCTACCTTTACGGAATTAGCTTTAATATGAACACCCATTGTATATCTCATACCATTCCCACTCCTTCTTTATGATTAGCTGTCGAGACATATCTAATACTGTTTGTTTATATTACCATTTTCTCGCGATTTTTTGAATCGTAAAATTATTTCTGTTTCGGGAAGGAATCTTTTTGAAAAAATAGAATCTCTGATATTATTTCAAAAGCAGCACTGAATTCAAATAATCTTAAAAGGAGCGGCTAATAAATGAACAAAAAACAATTCTTGGGCAGTACCGAAATAGTCGGCCGCCAGGAACGTTTTGACCAGCGCAATGTAGCCTTTACCCGGCTGGGTATGGGGCTGCTTGGCGAAGATGTCAAAGACTGCTGGATGAGCGAATCTCCCGATCCCTTCTGGCGTATGCTCTACGCCTATACCAGAAAAGAAAACAGTATTGTCTGGCACCTCCGCCGAGCCGTCAACGGTCCGGTTAAGCCGGAGCGGGTAAAACTGGACAGCCCTGGCGAAACCAGCACAAAGATTAAGAGAGCAGCTAAATTCTTCGGGGCCTCTCTGGTTGGCATCACTCTTCTGGACCAGGCTTATGTATATACCCACCGCGGTCGGAACACCGACCTGGAAGATGGAACCTTCGGAGAAGAAATTGTAAACAATCATAAGTATGCCATTGTAGTGGGCTATGTAATGGATTATGACCACATAGAAAAATCCAATAGTTATGAATCTGATGCAGAAACCGGAAGGGCGTATGTAGAAGCAGCCAAAATAGCAGTTATGCTGGCGGAGTTTATCCGTGAGCTGGGATACCCGGCCCTGGCACATCACTTCAGGCAGGAAGAAGTGCTGCACGCCCCCCTGGCGGTCGCTGCCGGCCTGGGAGAACTGGGCCGCAACGGTTATGTCATCTCCCCTGATTATGGCCCCCGGTTCAGGACAGGTGTGGTAACCACCGACCTGCCTATGGAAATTGACAAACCCACTAACAACCATATTCAGGACTTTTGTAATTACTGTGCTATCTGTTCCCAGCTATGTCCGGCTGATGCCATTCCAGACGGCGAAAAAACCGTTGTCCGCGGGGTCAGTAAATGGCCGCTAAATGCCGATGCCTGTATAAAGTACTGGGCCGCTGATCCGGACAACAACCTGGCCTGTGCCCTTTGTATGAAGTACTGCCCCTACAATACCCGGTAACAGGGTATTCGCGGTTAAAAAAATGGGGACAAAGGAGTAGTCCATAAAGGCTATATTTGACCATGAAAATAAGGGATGGCAGATATGTTCCGGAACGACGAGTCTGATGTCCGCTTGTCGGCGCCCCGCGCAAGCGGGAGCCGGTAACAAGCTGAATCGTAGCCGTCGTGGAGGAATATATCTGCCATCCCTGTACTTTTATGATTCAAAGATAATAGCCACGGTTATGGGCTACCTCCATTGTCGCTATTTTGTAAATCTGTCTGCCACCTTGGTAGCTCCATACGAAAAGGGCTTCACCTTGGCGGCAAATCCGCTCAGGTTAATCATCTGGACTACCTGCTGGATCAGGTCTCTTGTCCGTCCTTTTTCGCCAATATCAACATGAATCTCAATTGTCACTTCAGGAAGCATACTTGATAGGTATTGGATAATATGCCCCGCCATTTCAAGACTCCTGGAAGCCTCTTCAAATATCCTGTGTCTCAAGGTGAAAGGGGTTTTATCATAAGTACGGCGGTAATAAAACCGAGCCCCTTTTCCTTCCCGGTGGACGATAATTGCCGTCACAAAACAAGTCGCCTTTCCAGGTTGGGAATCAGTGCCAATTATCAGGCGAAACCTATCTCTGGGATGCTGACTGACAAATTTACCTATATCATCACACATCTCTCCGATTTCCAGCTTTCCTCTCGTGGGACTGATAAAATGCATAAATTATACACCTCTGTTACTATTATATCAGATGTCTTAAAATACATACACCCGCAAAATTATTACAATATTTTTACCCGAAATATTGAAAAATTTGCGTTGTTTGCAAGCTTCTTTACTTTTTATTTGAGTTGTAATATGATAGAAAAGATAGAATTTCGGGGAATTAATACATAAAGAAATTGAACACGGAGGCCTGGAATGTCGGGTATTAAAAACAAGCATGTTATCTGCATATCTTCAGTTGACTGGGACCCTATCTGGACCCGAAAGCAACAGGTAATGTCCCGGCTGCCGGAATCAAACACCATTCTCTATGTAGAACCGCCGATTACACTACTTTCCCCGTTCAAGGACCATGGTATGTGGAAAAAATGGCGGATGTGGTTTCAGGGCTTGCGCCGGCTCAATAATAATATATTCCTGTATTCCCCGCCTGTAGTACTGCCCTTTGGCAACAAATTCCGTCTGATTAACCGGTTAAACCAGTGGTGGATTTCACTTTTCCTGAAAAAGGCGATAAAATCCCTTAACTTTAGGAATCCGGTTTTATGGACATATATGCCAAACACAGCTGACCTGCTTAACAGCATCGGAGACTATGATATGCTTATATATGACTGTGTTGATGAACACTCAGAATATACCGGAATTATTAACAAGGCCACGATGACAGATATGGAAAAAGACCTGATGGCCCTTTGTGATATTGTTTTTGTAACTGCCAAAGGCCTCTATGAGGCCAAAAAAAACCTGGCTGAAACAATTTATTTTCTCCCCAATGCGGCAAATGTAGAACACTTCATGAAGGCCCAGGATCCGGATACAGCAGTTCCTGAAGAAATGGCAGCAGTCCCCGGTCCTGTTATCGGTTTTGTCGGGGTCATTCAGGACTGGATTGACCTTGATTTGGTCAAGGATGCAGCTGCAGCCCATCCCGAATGGTCTTTTGTTATGATTGGCCCGGTAGGCCCCGGAATAGACGTATCAGCCCTAAAAGCTATGCCCAACGTGTATTTCCTGGGCCGCAAGGATGTCGGCGACCTTCCCCGCTATATAAAGGGGTTTGACGTCTGTATCAACCCTTTTAAAATCAATGAACTGACCGACAAAGTCAGCCCGTTGAAGTTTTATGAATACCTTGCTTCCGGAAAACCGATTGTATCTGTCGCGATGCCGGGAGTATCAGATTTTGCCGATGTTGTTGAAATTGCCGGCAGTTCTGATGAATTTATCCGCGGAATTGAACAAGCCCTGTCTCAGGAAACTCCTGAAAAACTCGAAAAACGCCTGGAAAGAGCAAGGGAGAATTCGTGGGAAAGCCGGGTTGAATTTATGACTGAGAAAATAATGGAAAAATATAAACATAAAAGTTAAAACATGATCAAAGGAGGAAACGATAGTGTCTAACAAGCATCTGGACCCAGCAGGGGTTAAAGTAGCTATTTTTGGTCTTGGGTTTGTGGGTCTTCCCCTTGCCCTGAGTTACGCATTGCGTGGCTGCAGTGTTACCGGTGTGGATGTTGACTCTCACCTGGTGGAACAATTAAACAGTGGGATTACACATCACCTGGAAAAATATCAGGAGACTCCTATTCAGCAGATTCTAAAAGAGCAGCTAAGCTCAGGAAAGTTCAGGGCTACCACCGATTCCGCAGAAGCGCTGGCAAACTGCAGTTTCTTCGTAATGACAGTCGGTATACCTGTTGTAAATAATGAACATGATTTCAGCCATATCGAATCATGCTCACGGACCATAGCTTCAGGGCTCAAGAAAGGCGATCTGGTGCTTGTCAGAAGCACTCTCGTGCCGGGAATGACCCGGAATTTCGTGAGACCTATTCTTGAGGAATCAGGGCTTAAAGCCGGGGAAGACTTCTACCTGGCATATTCCTCAGAACGTATCGCCGAAGGAAAGGCCTTTGATGAGTTTGAAAACATGCCTACCCTTGTCAGCGGATTTAACGATGCCAGCCGCGAAAAGGCCCGTCAACTTATGGGCATTGTTACCAAAGCTGAACTTCATCTTGCCAGTTCAATCGAAGCGGTAGAATCAGCCAAAGTAATGGAAAACATCTCCCGCGATGTAAACATAGCCATGGTCAATGAGTTTGCCCGTTTTTGTGAGGGAATTGAGATTGATATTTTCGAGGTCATCAAACTGGCAAATACACATAAAAGGGTTAAGCTTCTCATGCCTGGCCCAGGTGTTGGTGGGTACTGTATCCCCAACGCCCTGCACTACCTTACCCCAAAAGCTGATGAACTGGGTGTGCCTCTTAAACTACTGCGCACTGCCAGGAAAATAAATGAAGATGTGCCTGCCTTTGTGGTCAGTATGGTGACCAAACACCTGCCAGTTGCTCCCAGAGATGCCAAGGTTGCTGTGCTGGGATTGGCCATGAAGGATTACTCCAGTGATGACAGGCTGAGTCCGGCCCTGGAAGTTATTAAACTCCTGGAAATGTCTGGAATCAAAGTGGCCGCATTTGACCCGGCTGTTCCCACCGAACACAGCTTTAAGGTAAATTCCTTAGAAGAAGCTGTTCAAGACGCTAATGCCATTCTGGTATTGGCAAAACAAAACGGCATCGGTTATTCAAATTACCGGCTGTTTAAGAGCTTGATGAGCCAGGCAGGCGCACCGGTGATTGTTGACACTAAAAACCTTTACAACAGAACCGAGGTCGAAGAACAAGGCTTCATATTTAACTCAATATAAGTTTAAAATTCCCTCAATGTCCAAGGCTTTCACGCCTTGGACATTTTGTTTGTTTCTGGATCAAACTCACCTTTCACAAAAAAATATTGTATACAATTTCTCTGTCTGCATAATATACATCATTTTGGATATTTTAATCTCGTGATTATTTTTTCTGCAATTCATTATGTTTAGGGGGGTAAAAGTGAGAAAACGGGAATTATATGAAAATATGGGCATTGGAATAGATATGGCCCTGGAAGCTCACGATATAGTAAGGGGAGACACCGGTCAGGAAGTGCCGGGAGTCGTGATGGACAAAAAAACTTATGACAATGCCGAGGTTTCCATTATACGCATCATGGATAACTCTGCAGAAGCTATGATGGGTAAACCGGTCGGTACATATATAACGATTGATGCCCCGGAAATCAGACAAAATAATAAGCAGGTGCACAACGAAATTGCCGAAGTTCTGGCAGAACAGCTAGGCTCAATGCTTAAGCTTGGTCCTGATGACAGTGTCCTATTGGTTGGACTGGGCAACTGGAATGCTACACCGGATGCCCTGGGTCCGCGGGTAATCAACTATACCCTGGTAACCAGGCATCTAAAAAAATATGCTCCACAGGATTTAAGCGGCGGTCTCCGTTCCGTCAGCGCATTGGCTCCGGGAGTCCTTGGGATTACCGGGATTGAGACAGCTGAAATAATCAGGGGGGTTGTAGAAAAAACCCGGCCAAACCTGATAATTGCCATTGATGCCCTGGCAGCCCAGAATACGGAGCGGATTGCAACTTCCATCCAGCTTGCAGATACCGGGATAGCCCCCGGTTCCGGCATCGGTAACCAGAGAATGGGAATTAACCGGGAAACAATGGGAGTACCTGTTATTGCCATTGGAGTACCTACCGTGGTAAATGCCGCCGTAATTGCCCAGGGCACCCTGGACAGCTTTCTGAAGCAGATGGCGAATAACCCTGCTGCTATCGGGCAGAATACAGGTTCTTTTAATCCTATCATTTTGGAGAATATAGTTAAGGAAGTGCTGGGACCATATAAGACAAACCTGATGGTTACACCCAAAGAAATCGATGAACTTATTGAAGCAATAGGTAAAATTATTTCCGGAGGAATCTCAATTGCTCTACATCCATCAATTGATCCTGAAGAGTTTCACATGTATCTTCACTAAGAAACTAAAAGGTAAGCAGGCCTTTTAAGACCTGCTTACCAATCTATATTAGAACTGGGGTTTTTGTTGTCCGGCCAGAGATTGCTCATAAGCCTCAATCATTCTTTTAACCATATGACCGCCAACGGCGCCGCAATCTCTGGACGAAATATGGCCCCAGTAACCACCCTGAATCTGATTGGTTATGCCAACTTCATTAGCCATTTCATACTTGAAGTTGTACATTGCCTGAGAAGCTTCAGGGATAACTAAACCATTCCTTTTTTGACCAGTACCCATCTAGTGAAAATCCCCCCTTCCATTTTGTCTTCGTTATCTGGATTCACTGTGGGGGTTGATTAAGCCTTCCCTGCCAGTGACTGTTCATAAGCCTCAATCATCCTTTTAACCATGTGACCACCGACAGCGCCACAATCTCTTGAAGAGATTTGTCCCCAGTAGCCACCCTGAATCTGGTTGGAAACACCAACTTCATTAGCCATTTCATACTTGAACTGGTACATTGCCTGTTGAGCTTGAGGTACAACCAGTTTGTTGCTTTTTTGACCACTACCCATGCTTTTTCACCTCCTCTCTTTGATGCTAGTTATAGTATAGGCTCCCATTAAGAGCGTTATACTAGAAATGATTAACTGACAGTTCAGCATTAAGTTGCAGTAAAGATTTACTTTGAATCAATTTCTTTTTCCTCAAAAACCTGATTGGTGAAGCCTTGGTCTGCGGCGAAGTTCTGGTCCAGTGATAATGGTTTAAAAAAGTTGCTGTTGGCAAATTCCAACTCCGCCTGATTCTTGAGATTATCTATCTTATTGTTCTGATTGAATTTATTGTTTTTATGCAGTTTTATCACCTCCCATTAAGTATTATCGTCAGTATAATTTAATTAATACTGTGTAATTCTTGGTTCATTTAACAACAAATTTTTTGGGGTTGATTAAATTTGATTCTTCCTAACGGGCATACTAAAATACGGAAAGGATGTGTGGAAAATTGTTTTCATTAACTATAGACGGATTAAAAATAAGTGTTGAACCGGGGACAACGATTTTGGAAGCTGCCAGAAGCACCGGAATCTACATACCCACTCTCTGCTATTTAAAAGAACTCAATGTAACAGGCGCCTGCCGGGTCTGCCTGGTTGAAATAGAAGGGACAAAAACGCTTCAGCCTTCTTGTGCAATGCCGGCTGCCCAGGGAATGATCGTGAATACCCATTCCCCGCGAGTGGTTAAAGCAAGAAAAATGGTCCTGGAACTCTATTTATCCAACCACCCTTTTGACTGCCTGACATGTGTGCGAAATCAGAGATGTGAACTGCAATCTCTGGCAGAACGATACCATATCACAAATCTGCTGGTAAAAGGCGAAAGAAAAAACCCGCCGAAAGATGACCAGTCACCTGCAATGGTCAGGGAACCCGGTAAATGCATCGTATGCCGGCGGTGTGTCAGAGTTTGCAGGGATGTCCAGGAAATCGGCATATACCAGATAGTAGAAAGGGGTTTTGACGCCGTAGCATCACCCGCATTTAAGAAGAGCCTTGCCGAGACACCCTGCATCTACTGTGGGCAATGCCTGCTCTTGTGTCCAACTGCTGCCATACATGAGCGTGAGGATCAGGAGAAGGTTTGGGAAGCCCTGAATGACCCCTCTAAACATGTGATTATCCAAACGGCGCCGTCAATCAGAGCCACGATTGGTGAAGCATTTGGCATGCCGGTGGGTTCCCTGGTAACGGGGAAAATGGTTGCAGCTATAAGAAGACTTGGCTTTGACAAAGTTTTTGATGATTGCTTTGGGGCTGATGTAGTGGTTATGGAAGAAGGGCATGAACTGATGCATCGCCTGCAAAATGCCGGACCCCTGCCCCAGTTTACTTCATGCTGTCCGGGTTGGCTGCGGTTCTGCCTGTTATTCTACCCGGAGCTGATTCCCCACCTGTCCAGTGTCAAATCTCCACAACAGTTATTTGGGGCGCTGGCAAAAACTTATTATGCTAAAAAAGCGGGTCTGGATCCAAAATCGATTTTCAGTGTTTCAGTAATGCCATGTGTGGCCAAAAAATGGGAAGCTGTAAGAGAGGAAGGCACCAGGGCAAGCGGAGGCCAGGATGTGGATGTGGTCCTGACAACCAGGGAGCTGGCACATATGCTGCGTACCGCAGGCTTGAATCTAGCTGATATGCCGGAAGAGGAATATGATAATCCCATGGGTTATGCCTCAGGGGCCGGGGTTATCTTTGGTTCCGGCGGCGGGGTTTTGGAAGCGACTTTAAGAACAGTATACGAGAAGATGACAGGCAAACAACTGGAAAAAATACCATTACGAGAAGTAATGTCATTTGAAAAAGTACAGGAAGCAGAAATAGACCTTGGTGAACGTAAATTACGCTGTGCTGTAGCCAGGACTACCGGTGAGGCCCGCAGGCTCATTGACAGGGTTAAATCTGGGGAACTAAAGTATGATTTTATTGAAATAATGGCCTGTCCCGGGGGCTGTGTAGGAGGCGGCGGACAGCCGGTTTATCCCGGGCTGGACACCTGGGACGGTCAGATGGAGCAGCGCTATAAAAGGGCTGAAGCCCTTTTTCAGCAGGATAAGCTGAAAGAAATCCGGAAATCTCATGAAAACCCTTATGTACAGCTGCTTTATGACGAATTCCTGGGTGAACCGTTAAGTGAGCGTTCCCGGCAGCTGCTGCACACCCCTTATACGGAAATACCCCTGTACGATCTACAGGGGTCAGCATCAAGCATGGATTAAGTTTGTTTTACCAATTCAAAAATAATGTGCCAAACCTTAGTTCCTTCACTGACAGCATTTGGAGTCTTCTTTACCAAGGCCTCCTTAAAGCTGTCCAGTGTAAGGTAACCGGCAGATACGGCATCAAAGTGGAGAATCTGGCTGAAATTATGACGGTGTATTGCCAGTATTTTGACATAGGCAAAAGGAATGATATCTGTTTCTGTAACACAACTGCAGATATCTTCTTCTTTAAACAGAGGTCTGGTGAATTCATAGACGTCTGTAAGCCTTCTCTTTAGTACCTTTTCCTCCTCATCAGGAGTAAAAACAAGTGTGTTTTCGGGCATCCCGGCAAAACTCCCCTATTCAAAGATTTCAGTTTAGGCAGAAGACCTGCCCTATGGAAATTATATTGCCAAAACATTCCCCTTGTCAATAACACCTGCTTAACTGGTACTGAAATAATTGTCTGTATCCCTAAATCTGGCCATTAATTTTTCCCGCAGCTTAACATTTTCGGGAAGCTTTAAACAGGGATCCCGGCGCAATAGCGCCATGGCCTCCTCTCTGGCGGCGCTGAGAGCTTTATAATCCCTGATAATATCAGCTATCTTCAGGTCAGGCAGCCCCGATTGCCTGGTTCCAAAAAATTCTCCGGGACCTCTCAGCTTAAGGTCCTCATCTGCTATTAAAAACCCGTCATTAGTCCGAGTCATAATATCCATCCGTGCTTTGCCCTCAGCAGTTGCCGGATTGGCAATAAGGATGCAATATGACTGGTGTGCTCCCCTGCCTACCCGGCCTCTTAACTGATGCAGCTGAGCCAGCCCGAACCTGTCGGCATTTTCAATTACCATTACTGTGGCATTAGGCACATTTATTCCCACTTCGATGACAGTGGTTGCTGTGAGAATGTTGATGCTCCCATTCTGGAAAGCCTTCATTACCATATCCTTGGCATCTTGTTTCATCCTTCCGTGCATCAGGCCAACCTGAAGGTCGGGAAAAATATCGGACTGCAGCAGAGCTGCTAGTTCAAGGGCAGCGCTGATATCCATTTTTTCTGATTCCTCTACCAGGGGACACACATAATAAACCTGCCTCCCCTGATTTACCTGTTCGCGGATAAACTTATATATTCGCTGTTTCTCAGTATCAGCAATCCAGTAGGTTTTTATTTCACGGCGTCCGGGGGGAAGTTCATCTATTACGGAAATATCCAGATCACCATAGACCGTTAGAGCAAGAGTACGAGGAATCGGTGTCGCCGTCATCACCAGGACATCAGGTCTTTGGCCCTTATCGTTAAGCTTTGCCCTCTGTTTAACCCCAAACCGGTGCTGCTCATCAGTAACCGCTAGTCCCAATTTTTGAAACGCTACCCCATCCTGTATCAGGGCATGAGTCCCAACCACGATATCCGTTCTGCCATCTCTGATATCCTGAATAATCGCTTCTTTTTCCTTTTTCCCCAAGCTTCCGGTAAGCAGGGCTACCTGTACCCCCAGGGGGCCGAGCACTTCCATTAGTCCTTCAGCGTGCTGAGTTGCCAGGATTTCGGTTGGCGCCATCATCACACCCTGGTATCCGCTTTCAACAGTCTTCACAAGTGCGGCTGCAGCTACTACCGTTTTTCCTGAGCCCACATCACCCTGAATCAGCCTGTTCATGGGCTTTTTACTTTCCATATCCCTGCTGATTTCATTAAGAACCCTTTTCTGAGCGCCGGTCATTTTATAGGGCAGTCTCCCCAGAAAACCTGCGGTCAGAGGACCGTCTTTCTTATGACAAATACCTACTGTCCGGGAAACTGTCCCGCGTAGCATACAAATACCGGTCTGCAGCACCAGGAGTTCCTCAAAAACCAACCGGCGCCTGGCTTTTTGCGCATCATCCAAATCTCCGGGAAAATGAATACTGCTAATAGCCCGGTCAATCGGCATCAGGTTGTATTTCTCCAGCACATCAGATGGCAGAAACTCTTTGATACTATCCAGGCGCTGCTCAAGGGCATCTTTAATAATTAACCGCAGCGTTCTGGGCGGCAAGCCTTCTGTTGCCGGATAAACAGGAACGATCCCTGCACTATTAACCGGTTCTTCATTTTCAATAACCTCATAATCAGATACAGAAAGCTGTAAATCACCATACTTTCGCTCTGCTTTACCGGTGACAATAATCTTTGTACCTTTATGTACCTTTCTTTTGATATAGGGCTGATTAAACCACACCGCGCAGGCGGTTGCAGCCCCATCAAAAAGAGCAGCCTTAGTTATGGTCATCCCGCGTCCGGGGCGAATATCCCTAACGCCGGTCACAATGCCAAATAATGTTGCGGTTTCCCCATCTTGCAGCTGAGATATCTTCTTTACCAGGCTTCTATCCTCATATTTTCGGGGAAAATGATACAGCAAATCCTCTATTGTATGAATCCCCAGCCTGCTCAGCAGCATCGCCCTCTTGGGGCCAACACCTTTTAACGACTGCAGTCCGGAGGAAGCTGATTTTTTATATCTGTCAGGTGACTTGTCAACACGTTCCATTAGGAGCACCAACTTTTCAACTGATGTCCGGAAATAACCAACGGGAATAACTGTTCAGGGTTATTCCGGGCAAACAGCAATTCCGATAACCTCCGGCCCGGTATGTGACATAATTACCGGACCCAGTTTGGCTATTATCGGTGTCTGAAGGTTAGACCCGGGCACAATTTTTTCTCTGAGCCGCATCAGACTTGCATAATTGCTGCCATAAACCAAAGAAGAGCTGTACTTCTTCGATCCTTCAGTCATATCCCTGACTATTTCCGCCATTCTTTTGATTGCCCTGCCTTCCCCTCTTACTTTTTCCAGGGGAACAACCACCCCGTCATTTAGTGTTAGGATCGGTTTTATCTTCAGGAGACTCCCCACAAAGGAATTTGCTTTACCTATGCGTCCACCTTTTTCAAGGTATTCTAAAGTCCCTACCATAAAGATTATAAACCCTTTATCTACTCTTTCATTGACAATGTCAAGAATCTGCCGCACAGCAGCCCCATTCCTGGCGGCCTTGGCAGCAGCCAGGACAATGAGTCCAAGCCCCATGCTGGCTGAACAGGAATCAACAACATAAACACCACGGGAATCCACCATTGCCTTGGCAGTTTTGGCCGATTGGACAGTTCCACTCAGCTGTGACGAAATATGAATTGAGATAATACTGTCACCCTTGGATGTAAGCTGTTCATATATAGCAACAAATTCTCCCGGTGAAGGCTGTGAGGTAACCGGCAGATAATCTTCTTTTTTCAGCCTGCTGATAAATTCATCTGAAGAGATATCAACCCCGTCACGGTATATATCCTTCCCAAAGCTGACCTTCAGAGGCACTACTACGATATCCAGTGCTTCTACTAGCTCCTGCGGCAGGTCGGCAGTACTGTCTGTGACAATTCTGACATTACCCATCTCAAAAACCTCATTTCTTCTATTCAACAGATATTATGTAATAATATAGCGGTTGTCCCCCCTGGTGCACCTCAAATTCAATATGGGGAAACTTTTCTTCGAGCATATCCAGCACCTCTTCGGCCTCCTGACGGGTAACCTGTTCACCGTAATACAAGGCACAGACCTCATCATCTGAAGTTACCAGATTTTCCAAAAGTCCGGATAACGTTTCAGGGAGGTCTTTTCCGGAAATAATTATTTTATCATCAGTCAAACCGATAATACTTCCTTCATTTATTTCAGTTCCGTTGACACTGGTGTCTCTTACGGCATAGGTTACTTCTCCGGTCTTTACGTGTTTCAGAGTTTCCAGCATCAATCCGGAAATTTTTTCAATACCTGCCTCGGGAGACACTGTCAGCAAAGCAGAAATACCTTGGGGCATAGTTTTGGTAGGAATAACTTGAATGTTTTTATCGGTAAGATTTTCTACCTGTCCTGCAGTCATAATAATATTCTTGTTGTTTGGCAGGATGAACACTGTATCGGCATTGACCCGATCCACGGCATCTTTCAGTTCCTGTGTGCTGGGATTCATGGTCTGACCCCCATAAACTACTATATCTGCCCCCAGACTTTCCATAATGCTTTTAATTCCTGCTCCGAATGCAATAGATACAATCCCAAATTTTTTCAGCCCGTCTGCCTGCTTTTCCTGCTTACCTTCAAGAGCGGCTTCAGACTGTTCACTCATGTTACTGACCTGGACCTGGGTAAGGGAACCAAATTTGAGGCATACTTCGAGCACTTCCCCAGGATGGCTGCTATGCACATGTACCTTCGTTAAGCCATCATTCTCAACAACTATCAGGCTGTCGCCGAGACCCTCCAGGAGGTCCCTCAGTTCCTGTCCGCCTTCAATCTGGTTTCTAATAAGGACTTCGGTACAGTAGGGATACTTGAGGTCACCTTCCAAAGGTACGGCATCTTTGCTATCCGGAGCGGCAGTGAAAACCGGTTTTTGCGAAGGAAGCGGCTGTTCTCCGCCAACAGAAAGGTAAAAGCCCTTTAATATAACCAGCCATCCCATCCCACCTGCATCAACAACTCCGGCTTCCTTCAATGCCGGCAGCAGCTCTGGGGTTTGGTTAAGGGTATCTTCAGCAACTGAACATGCCTTAGCAAGAAGTCCGGCCACAGATGCATTATACCCAGCAGCCCTGACCGCTTCCGCAGCAGCTTCCCTGGCAACAGTTAAAATAGTTCCCTCAACAGGTTTCATAACCGCCCTAAAGGCAACTCTGACTCCTTCATTAAGGGCTTCTGCAAAGACCTCCCCGGTAACGGTTTCCCTGCCCCTAAGCCCAAGAGCCAGACCTCTTAAAAGCTGTGAAAGAATGACGCCCGAATTACCCCTGGCCCCCATCAAAGCGCCTCTGGAAGCAGCCTCAGCTACCTCTGTAATTGATGACCGGCTGCCAGCCTTAGCAGCTTCTTCAACGGCGGCAGTCATCGTTAGATACATATTGGTGCCGGTATCACCATCCGGCACCGGGAAAACGTTTAGGGAATCGATTGTTTTATATTTATCTTGCAGACACAAAAGAGCTGAATCCAGCATGGCTTTTAAATTATAGCCAGTTAAATTATGAGTTTCCACTTATGTCCCTCCCCTGAAGCTGACTATCAGGTGTTCAGTTTAACTCCCTGAACATTTACATTGATTTTTTTGACGACAAGTCCTGTTTGATTTTCCACACTGTACTTAACCCGTTCAATGACATTTTTAGCAACTTCAGCAATATTAACACCATAGCCCACAACTATGAAAAGGCTCAGGGTTACTTCACGTCCGCTGATAGCTACCTCTACTCCTTTTTTGATATCCTCTTTTCCCAGCAGCTGGTAAATACCATCTTTCAGTTTTCTGGATGCCATCCCAACAAGTCCGTAACACTCTACTGCAGTGACACCCGCAATAGTTGCAATAACTTCTTCAGATATATTAACTGCTCCCATATCACCGTGCTGACTCAAAACCATCCACTCCCTTCAAGCAGTTTTCTGCCTATCTGCCAAAAAAGATGAGGTTCCCCCCATCTTATTTTTGCCTAACAGTAAATTAATTTCTGAGAATCATGAGTTGTCCGCCAATGAATTCAGGTCTTTGAGCAGGACATCAATATTAATCCCATGCATATTTGCACCGGCCTCAATAGACTCCTCTACAGCTCCCATACAGCTTAAACAAGCCATACCATGCTGTCTGAAAATCTCTCTTGCCTTCGGATGAGCTTGCAGGGCCTCAAGTATCGACATCTCCTTGCTAAACATACCTTGCCCTCCTTCTTGTTAAACCATCATTACCTATATATTAAACCATCATTACCTATATATTAAACCATCATTACCTATATATTAAACCATCATTACCTATATATTATTATATCTCTTTACCTTATTATATCTATTTACCTTATTATATCTCTTTACCTTATTATATCTATTTACCTTATTATATCTATTTACCTTATTATATCTATTTACCTGGTAATATTATATTTACAAATTCTATGAAACTTAATATAAATCCTTCTTTATTAATAATTCATAATTAATAATTTCTCTACTCTTGCATAAAACCCATTTTTTTGTTACAATAGTAAAGCTATGAATTCATTAAGGAGGTGGATCTCCGTGGCTAAATGTGAAATCTGCGGTAAGGGAGTAAAAACCGGAATCAAGCTGAGTCACTCCCATATCCGTACTAAAAGAACATGGTCACCAAACATTCAAAAAGTGCGCGCCCTGGTTAACGGAACTCCTGCCAGGATAAATGTATGTACAAGGTGCCTCCGTTCCGGAAAAGTTAACAGGGCAGTTTAACTGCCCGGCGAAGTATTGTTGCGCACGGTATATATAATAAGGCAATATTTTGTTCAAGCTGTAAGCCACTTTCAAGTGGCTTTTGGTTTTTTATGCTAGCTTTGTGCCTCTTTAAGCAGCTTCTCCATTTCGTGTCTCTCAAAATAATACTTCTCGCCGCAAAAATGGCACCTTATTTCGGTCCTTCTTTGATGCTCAATAATGTCCCTGATTTCTGCTTCTCCCATGCCAATAAGCACCTGCTCAATTTTTTCCCGGGAACACCGGCACAGGAAGCTTACCGGCCTTCGGTCAATTTCCACAAAATCTCCCAGCAGTATTTTAAACCATTCTTCAGGTGCAGACCCCTCATTTATGAGTGAACTGATGCCGGGCAAAGACAGAGCCCGTTGTTCAAGTGCTGCCAAATCCTCTGCTCCGGCGCCGGGAAAGGCCTGAACAAGGTAACCCCCTGCAGCCCTGACACTTATATCTGTATCTACCAGCACTCCCAGGGCTACAACAGAAGGTATCTGCTCTGACCTTGCATAGTAGTACGCTATGTCTTCACCTATCTCACCTGACACAATAGGAACACTGCCAGTATAGGAATCCTTTAAGCCCATGTTTTTTGTTACATACAACTCGCCTTTCTTCCCTACCAGCCCACCGACATCCAGTTTCCCGTTCCGTGATGGCAGGTCTGCTTCAGGACACTGAGCATAGCCCCTGACATTACCTGCCGAATCTGAAGTCACTATCAGGGCGCCCAATGGACCGTCACCGATTATCCTTAGTGTCAGCAGGTCATCTCCCTTTAGATTTGCAGACATGAGTACACCGGCTGTCAGCCCCCGTCCCAGGGCCGCAGATGCTGTCGGCGAGGTATCATGCCTCCTCCTGGCTTCTTCGGCTAATCCGGTGGTTACTGCAGCATAGACTCTTAAATTTTCCTTTTTATTAGTTCCCACTACAAGATAATCCTTCATTAAAATCCCCCATTTACAAAACCTTCTTATCTGTCAAAGCAAGTCCGGCCAGGAATGGCGCCACCGCATAAGTAATCATGGTAGCTGCAGCCACGATACCGGAATCATTGAAGGCCAAGGCGGCAAAGCTGGCAATTATTACCGGAGTAAGCACCTTGTTAAACCATGGATACCGTTTTCTAAAACCTTCATACTTCCCCGGAAACCCTTTCTTTAATAACAGTATAGCCAAAATACAGGTAAAGAAAAACCAACTCCAGGTAGTAGATTTTAAGAGTCTCAGGTTTACTGCCAGTTTCCGGGAAATAATGTTCCGGATCTCCGTAAAACCGTTTTCATTTATGAGGCCAACTGCCCTTCCAATATGGGTCTGTGCCTCAACAGCCCTCGTCAGGTCATAGAATGTAAAACAAATTATACTCAGGATAACTGCTGCCGAAACCGCCAAGACAGTCCTTTTGTTGATACCTGACCCGAAGAGAATTAACCCGGCGCTGCTCATACCTGCAACAGCAGCAATAGCGCCTCCGGCATTTGTTCCCAGTGCAGGTGCGGCAATTGCAAGAATCACCATTATATACAAGGGCGCTAATAGAAGCTTTAACCATTTGAAATGTGAGTTTTTCACGGTATCCAGAAGCAGCCCGCTAAATACCAGAGCAGCTCCTATCAATACCCCCATATACTCATTACCTATTCCGTAAAACCTGGCCCCGGCCATGGGGTCATAACTCATAGGAGAAGTCTTGCCCAGAGTGGTTCCCGCAAACAGATCAGCAATAATCAGCAGGACTGTCATCCCCGTAGTAACTGCAAAAGGCGCCAGTGAACCCACAGGGAATAGTTTTACTGCCAGAAACGTTATCACAGCAGTCACGGTGATAACTTCGATTATTATTAAGAGCATCCCGTACCGGGGCAGCAGGTTTACGCACAGCAATACACCGGGAACAGCAGTGAGAGCCGCCAATAGCGGAACTGCCCGCCTGGCCAGGGGTCTCCTCAGGCCGACAGCAAGTGCACATACAGCTATCACTATTAGCTCTATATTAAGATATCCCCTGACCAGAGGTTTCCGTGCCTTTGCAGTAAACACCAGATCCTCATTTAGCCGGCTTAAAGCGGATAGAGCATCAGCTTGCATTGTCCCCGATCCGGTGACATCCCGGGTTCTGATAGCCTGTCCTGTAAACAAGGGTCCCGGATCCTTATCTCTTTCGGTTTTCCCCGGCAAGTCAAAAAATGCTATCACGGCTGAGGCAATATCAACATTGGCAATCAGGCCCGGCCTTTTAACTGTGCCTGACCAGGCAAGGCCCTGTTCAACACCTTTGCCGGCCATTATAAAAGGTGTCACCAGGTTTCCGTTCCTAATGGCTTCCCCGGGTGGTCCCGGAACTACAATCAGCAGCATATCATTTTCCAGGTCAATTTTCCCCAAGAGCCTGCCCAGAAAATCATCAACCCGTTTAATGGCATCATACCTGTGTTTGAGCATTACTTTATCATCCAGCACCGGCGCTTTTTCACTAATCCTCGAGGTATCACCGGTTTCAATAACTATAAAATCAGCTTCGCCTCCAAGCTTGACAACTTCATTTAATATATAGGTAAAATTAGTCCGAACTCCTGCAGGACTTCCGGGGTCAGGCCTGTATGTCTTGTCTGAAACATCTCCAAAGTCCGTGATCCCGTTAACATCCATGGAAATACTTGCCACCTGCCGCCGCAATCCTTTTTGGGGACTTCTGCTGTCGGGCAGATCAGCATTTCCCAGCACCGCAGTTTTCAACCCGTTATCATGCAATACGGTTCCAATAGAGCCAATACTCCAGCCATATTTCTGTCTGTGATTAACCTTCTCCATTTCAGCAATCCCCAGATGCACCACCTGTCCATTACCAGCCCTGATTCCGGTGCGTCTGAAATAGGCATGTCCCGCCGTATCATTCTCCATAGGCTCGGACAGGTTAAGCCCCAGATCCCCCGACGACCCGCCCAGAATTTTTGTTCCTGCACCAATTGTGGCATAGGTGTTCTCAGGTTCTCTGGACCCACCGGCCGCAGGATTTGTGGTCATCAACCCACATACTCCGGTTAAAGCCAGCTTTTTCATCACCGGGGCATCTGCTTTCATCAAATCATCCCAGGTGATGCGATCCACTACTACCATAATTGCCCTGCCGCCCCAATCCCGTTCACTCTGAGGAGAGCCAAGGGCCGGTGCAGACATACCCGGACAGGCTGAAAAAAGCAAAACCATGATCATTATTAATATGTATAACCGTACCTTTTGTAACATACTAGCCTCTCCTTAGCCGGTCGGGGTGCAGTCCCCACGGTGTTTCAGCTTTTTCGGTCCAACAGTTCAGAAAGGGTTACAAATCTGTAGCCTTGCAGCTGCAGACTTTCAATAATCATAGGCAGTGCTCTCACCGTCCCGCTTCTGTCAAGACGGCTGTCATGGAGCAGGATGATGCCCCCGGGCCTGGCTTGTGCTGCCACTAATAAGGCCATTTCGTCAGGATTACATGTCTTCTTGGATTCTGCAGCAGAAGTCCACAGTACTGTGTCCATCCCCTGATGTTTGGCTTCCTGTTTAACCTTCAGGTCATATTTACAGCGAGGCGGGCGAAACCAATTTACATCTTGCCCCGTGTATTTGTATATTATTCCATTTGTTTTCGTTATCTCCTCCCTCACCGCGGTACGGTCAAGAGAATCCATGTTGCGGTGAGTATAAGAGTGATTTGCTATTTCATGACCGGCCTCATACTCCAGCTTAAGCAGTTCCGGGTATTTCTCCACCTGTTCCCCCACCACAAAAAAGGTACCCTTAATCCGGTAATCATTGAGTATCCTAACAATCTCAGGTGAAAAGCGAGGGTCCGGACCATCATCAAAGGTCAGGGCGACAATCTTTTCATCAGTAATTCCGTTAAAAATAACAGGCGGATTTATGTAGTAAATGAGGTTCAGGAAAAAATAAGATACTGCCAGTGCAGCAGCAAGGAATGGCGCCGGTTTTATTATCTCGTACTTTGCCATTAAATTCATTTACCCCGCTTTTTCAGAAATTATTTGTTTTCCGGAATAATTATATTCGACAAGAATCCTTTTTCCCCTCCTGAAAAAAACAAGAAGGGCCGTGAGCGGCCCCTTGCTTACCTGAGTCTAATAATTTTTTCTTTATAACCCCAGTACTCCCCAAATATCAACATCAACCTGACCGGTTACCTCGAATCCCCGGTCCTTTTGCAGCTTTTTCAGAGCAGCTTCCGTGCCGCCTCCAAATATCCCGTCAACAGGTCCTTTAAGATACCCCTCTCTGATCAGCCCCTGCTGTACTTCCATGACCACACTTCCTTTGGACCCACGGTAGACTTTATCCCGAAGCTCATATAAAGCCGGATAGAGCTTCCCCTCTATTCTGACAACCGTACCCTGTTCGACCCATTGATAGAGTTCCTCCACATCACGGTTGTGCATCCGGATACATCCGTGACTGGCATGTGACCCGATTGACCACGGCTTATTGGTGCCATGAATCCCATATATCCCCCATGGTACATTCAGTCCCATCCATCGGGAACCAAAACCGGTACCCCAGTTTTTGGCCTTGCGTTTAACCTGCCAGACACCTATCGGTGTAGGTGTTTCCTGTTTGCCCACAGCAACGTGGTATACCTTGAATTCCTTTTCGTCATCATAAACAGTTAATGTCTGCCTGTCTACACTGATAACCAGTTCAACGTTACCTGCAGGCGCCTCCTTTGCAGGATTTACATCTGCTACGGCTCCACCGGGCAGTCCCAGGACAACAAAAACAAAGATAACTACCGCGAGATAATTTGTAAGCAACTTCTCATCTCCTTGAATAATCTCGCTTATATTCTTTGTTTTTGCCTACAGGTGTATACGTCAAAAATATCATTTTCAACTGCCAATACCCCCATTGGCATGGTCATATAAGTAAACATCAACCCTGTTGCTATCAGGCCGGTATCATTAAACAAAAATGCGATAATACCGCCATACAGGATAACTTCAAAAGCGCGGAATAATAAGGGGAAATGTTCTCTGACCTGACTGCTGCCGGCTGCCTGTTTGCGAATTACAAAATAGTAAATATATAACTGGACAACAAATAGGGCATTCCATGGCGGCAGGGCCAGAGTTATGGCAAACAGTGTGAGTTTTGAGATCAGCACTTCCATAAACTTTGACCCAAATCCCTCTGAAATCAGCGCCCCCATAACTTTTCCGGCATGAGTCTGCCCACCGAACAAATAATCCAGATAAGCTATAAACAGTTCCAGCAGGAACACAAAGATAACAGCTAAAAAGAGCCTCCTCTTCTTCACCGGATAGTGGGAAACCAAGGCTAGAAGCGCAATAATTGCGGTACTCATTGCTGCGATGGTTCCCCCTACATTTGACCCATTACCCGGAATCTGTGACAGAATTATCGGAATAAAGGCAGTAAAAACCAAGACCAGTCTGAGATACCTGCCAATCTTAAATTTTTCCAGCATATAAAAGAGGGCAAAAACCGATGACCCCAGCAAAATACCCATGCAATCATTATTTATCCCATAGTAACGGCCACCCATGAAAACATTGTCAAAGCCAAGGGGAGTGTTAATAATATACCGGTATCCGGTTAACAGGTCAGTCACCAGAAAAACTGCTGCCGCCAGGCTTAGCGCTGCCATTCCCGCAAGGGTTCGGTCTGTGCTCTTGGATAGAACAATTCCCAGGGCTGCCGTTATTAGTATTGTAAGTAAAGCATCCAGGTAATACCTGACGGCAGAAATATCCCTGACAAGTGAATAAACTACAAAAACTACCACTGGGAGGGCCAGGACCATTAATGCCCCTGCACGTCCCGCCCGGGGCTTGAACAATACCTTTCTTCCCGTCAGAGGCATAAACAGCGCCGCCAGCGCATAGACCAGCAAAAATGTGTATAGGCCATGCACCACATAACGGGACCGGTTTAAGTGTATAAACCTGGACAGGCTGCCGGAAACAGTGTTCAAATTATCATTGTCGGCTTCGGCAGAAATTCCCTCCCCCACAAAAGCAGGATTAGATTCTACAGATATTAACCTGTCAAACAGAGTCGGACCGATATCGATGTTAGCCGTCAATCCTATCCGTTTAGTGGTATCTGAGACAAGAACACCGGAAACCGGGGTGTTTTTGTCATAGATTATAATTGGTGTAAGGGCGCTGGCGCCCTTACCATCAGGCGGGGTGGGACTGATAACGGCAAGAACTGTGCTGTCATCCATCTCCCTGAGCAAGTCACCCAGAAATTTATCGGCATTTGTTAAAGCCCTAAGCTTGGCCTCCCGGAACGCGTCTCCTTTTAAACCGAGTCGCTGCTGTGCCTCATATACCCTGGCAGTATCACCAAAATCAATGAAGATGAGGTCAGAGTTTTCCATGGCTGCAACTGAATCTGCCAGCAGCCTTTCTGGATTGGTACGGTGGCCCCAAGGAGCTTTTTCATCCTTTATGAGCAAATCTTCATCGACATTACCGCAGCTTATCTTACCCTTGTTGTCAGTTGCCAACAGGGTTGATTCCCGCATCTCCCTGTCAGTATCCGCATTGCCAACAATAGCGGTCCTAAACCCATGCTGCCTGGCTGTTTCCCCAATTTGTCCAAAAACATAGTTAGAGAAATCCCTGGAAATAATTTCTCTCAGGTCAGCGGCATTTTCTACTGTTATCTCATACAAAGACCCAAGGGGTTTACCGTTTTTCGCGGCTACTTCAGCAGTATCAAGATATGTACGTACACCCATACCAATAGACAGATAGGCGCTGGCCCGGTTTCGTTCCGTATAGGACTGTACCCTTGTATTCAGCAGTCCCACTCCGCCGGAATCAATTGTTTTCCGGAAATTAGGCAGATTTCCATAAGAAAGGTCTTGAAGCGCGATATTATCTACAATAAGAACAACCGCCTTTTTCCGGCCTGTATCAGCTTCTGCTGCCAGGGGTACAGCGACAGCCAATACAACTGCCGCTGTTATACAAAGCAGCAGCGTTCTGATACTCTTGTTGGCAAATGTTTTCAAGGACATAACATGTCTCCCTCTTGGTCTGATATGTTTTCAAAAGCCTAAATACAATTTTAGCACCTTATCGTCCTGTAGTAAAATAAAAAACCGCTCTCAGGCGGTCCGGATTAAAGGAAATCCACACTTATGTTACCCCTAATTTCTTCAGCCATTTTATGAAGCATCTCGTATGTAAGACTCCACTTTTCCAGCATCTTATTATCAAGCATAATGCTGTTGTTTCCGATTTCACTGTATCCTGCCAACACAGCCAATATGCTGCCAAAGTATACCACCTGAACTGTCTTCGGATTTTCACAGGGGGCCAGCGGAGTATGGTGCAGACCAATCGGATCAACCAGAGCTGAAGGAAGGTTCCACTTTTCGGCTACAAGTCTGCCAATATCCGTATGTGTTAAATTAAACACTTCTTTTTCTGCCTGATAGAGTGAACATCCTTTCGCCGCTGCAAATCTGACAGCCTCGGCATAGTCGTCAGGCAAAAAGAAATTAAAAACTATTTTGCCGATATCATGAAGCAGGCCGGCAATAAATATCTGCTCCTTTTCAAGAACTCCCATTTTGTGGGCCAACAATTTGCTTGATACTGCACAGGCATAAGAATGACGCCATATCTTTTCCGGATTTACGGCTCTCCTGCCCTTTAATGAACTCAAAGTCTTATGTACAGATGCCCCCAGCACAAGAGTCCTTAGCGTTTTCATGCCAAGGATGGTAACTGCCTCTGAAATGGTGGCAACCCTCCTGTGCATGCCATAATATGCTGAATTAACCATTTTCAGCACTTTCGAGGCCAATACCTGATCCTGACATATTATCCTGCTCACATCAGCAGAATTTGCCCGGGAGTCTTCGGTTAACCGGACAAGTTGATGGGTTACCTGCGGCAGTGAAGGCAAATCACCAAGCTTCATTAATATTTTGCTCAAGGTAAGCTGATCCATGTGCATCCTCCCAGGATAACCAAATATAAATAAACTCATGCTTAATCAAGTTAATTCTACCAAAATAAGCATTTTCCTTCGACACATTTCGATATTTTTTTCGCATTAAGATAAGAAGCCTGCTTAACTCATCAAGCGGCTTCTTAATATGTATGCTTTGTCTATCCTATTGTAAGGCATTCCCTGTCATTCGGAAGTAGATTCTTTGGCACTTTCCTGCCCTGCAAGAAGAGCTGATACCTGATACATTTTTCAAAAGCTCTGTTACAGTACATTTTTACAATAGTTTTCTTTAAGACCATTAACAAATCATCTGTTGCCAAGAGAAAACACTGTTGTCCCAATGGGCATTTGTACATAGTTAAAAACCCGCCTTCCTTGCCAATTATCCCCTTCTGAAATCCTTCTACGTTTCTTCGACAATACTCTTCTTTTCCCTTTGCATTCTGCCTATAATGCGGTTTTGTGGGCGTGAAATACCGGAATGGAGGGTTGAAATACCCCAATAATTTATCCCTACAGTCTTCGAAGTATTACCAGATGATGCACCTTGCAAAATAAAGATTAATAGTATATAATACTTATTGTGTCGGGGCGTAGCTCAGTTTGGTAGAGCGCTACCTTGGGGTGGTAGAGGCCGCACGTTCAAATCGTGTCGCTCCGACCATTTAATTTAATCCGATTATTTAACCGGCAGAGTGCTGACAATGTTCAGTACCCTGCTTTTTTTGTGAGCCTGCTCCTCAGCATAGCATTATATCTGCCCCTCAGAACCTTTTGGGGAACAACTTTTTAAATATTCAAACATCTTGAAGGAAATTTAAAAATACCGGCGAATATAAAATTTGAGAATATTTTGTCAAATTAAAAAAAGGGGGGGGAGCTTTGGTTGGACTATTCCAATTTTGACTATATAAATTTCCGCCTTTACATTAAAATTTTCTCTTTCGTGATTGCCCTTCTGCTCACCCAGATGACCCTGGTAGAATGGCGTCGCTTTAGAAATACTGTCTATAAATACCTTGCCCTGGGCTTTGGCACAATGCTGCTGCAAATCTCGCTTATCGCAGGTATTAGTATATATTCCATCATCTCAGACACGTCATACAATACTTCATTAATTCCGGTCGCTGACCATGCTTTACGAACACTTAGCTATATATTTATCGGTGCCGCATTTGTCACCGCAAAACCAGACTATCATTCCAGATTTTTGCTGGTTAACCTGGCCCTGTTAATCCTGTTCACCCCATTTGTGGGAGCCTTATGGCTGCATAACAGTAATGCAATCCAACCTCCCTTTATGGGTATCGTAGAAGAATCATTTTATGAATTATGGAATACATTTCTGCTAATCTATACAATCACGGCCATCTCTAAATCTGATGTGCACATCAAACAGGGTCTGATCATCTCAACATCTGTTCTGGTAGTAAAACAGCTTATTCATTTAACGAATATATACTTGCTTACAGACCAATCGGTACTTTTCCTGGCTGCCGAGCCTGCTCTCTTGATATTATATTTCTATGCAACGATTTCTACGATTCATAAGGAAATAATCGGGAATATTATCCAGGCTGATAAAGAAAAAACCATGGTCAAGGAAAAATCTTATCAGGATGTCATCAGAGCCCTTATCACTTCTCTTGAGGCCAAAGACAAGTATACCAGAGGCCACTCTGACAGGGTGACTGAATACGCGATGTTAATAGGCAACAAGCTTGGCCTTACTCCTGAGGAGCTTACCAAACTGTACTGTGGGGCAATTCTTCACGACATAGGAAAAATCGGTATAGATGAAGGTATCCTAAACAACCCCCTGAGTTTAGGAGATGATGAAATTACACGCATAAAAAAACACCCCGAAATTGGGGCGAAAATAGTCTCTTCAATTGATTCTTTAAGTTATGTAGCACCAGCGGTACTTTACCACCACGAACGCATTGACGGCACCGGATATCCTTTTGGTCTGAAGGGCGCCGAAATCCCCCTTCACGCCAGGATTATTGCCCTATCTGATGCTTTTGACGCCATGTTATCAGTCAGGTCATATCGCAATCCTGTATCCAAGCAAACAGCGATCAATGAAATAATTTCAGGCGCCGGTACCCAGTTTGACTCTGACCTGGTAAAAGTGCTTGTTGATGAATTGGGCTTCTCCATGGACAACAATAAGGCAGTCACTCGTACTGCGTGAAAAGTCATCTGCAAAAGTTCATCAAGAAAAACAGGATGCAGGCCGCTCAGGGTAACCTTGGATATTAGTCCATAGGACACCGACGCCTGCATCATTTAATTTATTTCATAACTTCAAGAGCTATAGCGCCAACAGGGTTTGGCTCCAGCTCCAGTACTCTGGCCTTAATTCCGCTTTGCAGAAAGGTATCTTTCATTACAGAAGCAATCAAATCAGTATTATGGTCACAGAAGGCAATCAAGGTTGGCCCTGCTCCGCTCAACGATATCCCCCGGGCCCCTGCCAGTTTAGCTGCTGCAAAAACCCGCTTCATGCCAGGCACCAGGTTTGCCCTGTAGGGCTGATGTATCCTATCATCCATTGCTGTAGCCAGAAGAGTGAAGTCCTGCTTCATCAAAGCAGTAACCAGAAGAGCTGTTCTGCCAATATTATAAACGGCATCAGAAAGAGATACTGACTGTGGCAGCACCTCCCGGGCAAGTTTGGTGGGCAGTACAAAATCCGGGATAGCCACAATACATTTGAGTTTAGCCGGTGGTTCAATTTTGGAGTACTTCACTTCCCCATCAGCCTGTGCTGAAACAACTATCCCCCCAACAAGAGCCGGAGCCACATTGTCCGGATGTCCCTCAATTTCTGTGGCCAGATTAATTAACGCCTTCTCCCCAAGGCGGTTTCCTGACAGGATATTTGCCGCTAACAGCCCCCCCACTATTGCGGAAGCGCTGCTGCCTAAACCCCTGGCAACAGGAATATTGTTTATTATTTTTATCCTTAGGCCTCGTGGTTCATAACCCGTATGCTTGAAAACCCTTAAGGCAGCGATATACACAATATTGCCGGGGTCACGGGGTATTTTTTCCGCACCGTCTCCCTCAACATCAATCTGCAGCCCGGCGCGGGTCTCTTCCATCTCCACAATGTTGAACAGTTTTAGGGCCATGCCCAAGGTATCAAAACCCGGACCCATATTAGCCGTAGTGGCCGGTATCTGAACTCGAATCATTTCCAATCCTCCGAAATCTGCCGCTTATTCGCCCTCAACTCTGATAACATTACATATCTCTTCAACTATAGACAATCCTCCGATAATTTTCAAGGCATCCTGAATATTTTTTTCCAGTACGTCATGGGTAACCCATACAATTTCAGCCAGACTTCCGATATTCCTCTTCTGAATCACCGAATCCAAGCTTACTTCCTGGTTACCAAATACACTGGCAATAGCCGCCAATACACCCGTTCTATCCAAGACCTTCATACGCACATAGAACTTGGCCTTGGTATCCCCGATATCTCTGATAATCTTATTATCATAACAGGTACAGGCAATACGTCCCCTGACATTCATGATTTTATTTCGGGCGGCATCTATAACATCTCCTACCACCGCAGATGCAGTGGGCAGTTCACCAGCCCCACGCCCATAAAACATAACATCTCCAACAGCATCACCCTGGATAAAAATGGCATTAAAAACATCATTTACCGATGCCAGGGGATGGCTCTGTGGAATAAACGTGGGATGAACCCTGACTTCGATTTCGCCATCAGTCTCTTTCCCTATTGCCAGGAGCTTGACAACATAGTTCAATTCCTTGGCATACATGATATCCCTTGCAGTAATTTTAGAAATACCTTCACAGTAAACATCCTTGAAGGAAACCCTGGTATTAAAAGCAATAGATGATAGAATGGCCAGTTTGCGGGCAGAGTCATATCCCTCAACATCAGAAGTAGGGTCAGCCTCAGCATAGCCCTTCTCCTGAGCTTCTGTCAATACATCTGCATAATTGCTGCCATCCTGGCTCATTTTGGTTAACATATAATTGGTCGTCCCATTAACTATTCCGTAAATAGCCTTGATTTGGTTGCCTGACAGGCCTTCCTTTAATGGGTGGATTATGGGAATTCCACCACCTACACTGGCCTCAAACAGTAAATCAACCTTGTTTTTTCCAGCAGCGCCGAAAAGTTCCTCACCATCCTGAGCCAGCAGGTCTTTATTTGCAGTAACAACACTCTTCCCAGCCTGCATTGCTCTCAGGATAAGTTCCCTGGATAGGGTAGTTCCCCCAATAACCTCAATTACAATATCAATATCCTTATCATTGATAATATCATCCGGATTTTTAGTCAGGACAGCTTTCGGGACACCGGCTTTTTGCGCTTTCTCAAAATCAATTTCCAGGACCTTCTTAATCTTTATATCAATACCGGCCCTTTTCCGGATAATATCCTGGTTGTTGTTTAAAACCTTCCATACTCCACCACCAACAGTGCCGCAGCCTAACAAAGCTGCCTGAATGCATTTCCCTCCCATTTTTAGCCCTCCTTTTAGTGTCAATGCTAACTCTGTCCGATTACTTCAACTTTTTTTACACCCTTAATGAGGCCAACCGCCTGTAAAAGAGTGGCTACAGGCACGGTCATCCCGGCTGTATCTATGGATACAGTCGCATTGGCAAGTCCCTGTAATGGGATACCCTGGTTAATTGTCAGGATATTACCCTGTTCTGCCGCTATTGTATTCAAAATGGTAGACAGGACTCCTGACTTGTGTTCCAGGAGAAGAGATACAGTAACAATCTTGTTATGTACCGCCCGATGAAAAGGAAATACGCCATCGCGATATTTATAAAAAGCGCTTTTTGACATTCCAACTTTCTGCACAGCTGTATTTACAGTCCCAGCTTCGCCACGGGCTATTATTTCTTTAACATCTGCAGTCTTTTTAATTGCCTCAGGCAAAATATCCACAGCAACGATATAATATTGCCTGGCCTCTTCTCTCACCATATGTCGCCACCGTCTCTCCCACGCGGAATATCATCCACCATGCACGGACTTTCTCTAAAGTATACCATCTGTATGAAAAAATATCAAGCCAATTTCCCGAAGAAAAATATAGAAAAACGGGCGGGATTTCCCGCCCTTCAGGATGTTGACAAAGTCAGTGATTTTAAGCTTAAAATGTTATAAGACAGGGGTAGATGAATTCCTCCGGCGGGCTACATCTCCGCCGGCAGCAGCTCCCGCTTCGCCGGTCGCTGGCCGGTCGGACGACAGACTCCGCCATCCGGAACACATCTACCCCTGTCCATATTAGAATTTAATGCTTAAAATATGAGGCTGACTTTCCTACTTTTCTGCCGGTGCGGTCCTTTCCCCGATGAAACCATACCTTTCATTCAACTTGCCGTACCAGGCAGCGGTCTGTACCTGGATGATAAATGCCAGGGTAACAATCAGTCCCGCCTTAACACCAAATGAAGCCAGGGCTACTCCCAGAGAGATAGACAGGTTCCGCATCACCGTACCATAGACCAATGCAATGGCATCTTCCCTGCCGAAAAAGGCCCTGCCGGCAACAGTACTGATAAGAAAATTGAATACATAAAACAGGAGCAGAACTATAAACCCTGTTATAATCAGATCAGGCTGGCTGATTATCATCCTGGCCTTCATGCTGATACTGGAAAATATGATCAGGAGCATGGCCCACTGGCTGAAACTGGGCAGAAGAGGCTTGAGCCTTGCCTGAAATTCCTTGGGTTCCATCCTTTTCATGAGGAACTTGAACGTTAAATTACCTAATATAAGCGGCAAAAAGACAATAACCGATATGGTGAAAAACAATTGAGTAATATTAATCGGGACCATTTTGCCTACCATGACAAGCAAGTACCAAGGGGCCAGCAGTGAACCTGTAATTAACCCTACAGCAGTCATTTTGATGGCTGCAGGAACATTCCCCTTAAATATCATAGTCCAGGATATAGTCATCCCACTGGTAGGCAGCAGAGATGCCAGAGCCAGTCCGGCGATCATTTCGGGTTGTTCAGGCAGCAACAGGATACCCAGCATATACGCCAGCAGCGGAATAATCACGAAGTTTATTGCCAGTGAAAACCCCAATACCCTGATATGTGTAAGATTATAGGCCTCCTGAACCTTGAAACCTATCATAGTGGGATAAATCATCAAGAAAGTTAAAGGCAGAATTACTGCTTTGAGAAAAGAGGTATCGGTATAGTACCCGGTAATAAACCCCGCAAGCAACGTAACCGGTATAGCTACAATTAGATTCTTTGAAGGAAAGTGAAAAATTTTGGTTAACATATTAATCCCCTTTCTGGCAATATCCTGCCCCGGAAAAGCCGGAATTAGTCTTATACCCCCCAGGGGTATTTTCCTAGATTATACTCTGCGTATCTCTCATCTGTCAAGGTAGAAAGGGTAAAAAACGAAAACAAAAAAAGCCCTTGTTAAAGGACTCTAAGATTCAACAGCGGTCAAGGGCATCCCTCAGGCCATTGCCCCAGAAGTAGAAGGCCATTATGGTAATACTGATAAATAAAGCGGGGAAAAACAACTGCCAGGGATAAAGACCTATCGTGCCAATCCCTTCACTGACAAGCACCCCCCAGCTGGCTTTGGGAATACTTACTCCCAGTCCGAGAAAACTCAGAAATGCCTCTGCAAAGATTGCTTCAGGTATGCCAAATATCATAGTTACCATCACAGGCCCAGCAGTGTTGGGGATAATATGCCGGAAAAGCACCTGCCCGGTGCCGGCTCCGATAGATTTCGCCGCCAGTACATACTCCCTCTCTTTTAGGCTGAGCACCTGGGCTCTAACAATTCTCGCCATGTTCATCCAACCGGTAATACCCAGGGCCGCAAAGACGGTTATCAAGCCCGGTTCGATTACAACCATCAATAGGATTACATACAGAATAAAAGGAACGGCAGAAAAAATATCCACAATCCGCATCATGATATCATCTGTTCTGCCTCCGGCATAACCGGAATACCCGCCATATGCAATTCCTAACAGACCGCTGACGATACAAGCCAAAATACCTACTGCCAGTGAAATTCTTGCTCCATAGCAGACCCGTGTGAACAAGTCCCTCCCAAGGCTGTCTGTGCCAAACCAATGGTCCCCGCCAGGCCCCAGGTTAGCGTTCTCCAGGTCTTGGCCCGCATAAGAATAGCCGCTGACAGCCGGCCCAGCCAAAGCCATAATTACCAGCAGTCCTATTACCATCATCCCCAGCACCGCCGGTTTATTTCTTTTTAAAACAGTCCAGGCGGCATAGTTCATCCCTTCAACCTCCCAGACCCGCTCAGGCTTATCCTGGGGTCTACCAGCACAAACACAATATCAATAATAAAGTTTATGGCCAGGAGAACTGCACTATAAAATAAAGTAACCCCCATGATTACGGTATAGTCCCTGTTTGTAATACTAGTAACAAAATATTCCCCCAACCCAGGTATAGCAAAAACCTTTTCAATCACAAAACTCCCGGTCAATACACTGGCAGTCATTGGCCCCAGGTAAGCAATAACCGGTATCAGGGCATTTCTAATCCCATGTCGATAAACAACAGCCTTTTTGGATAGTCCTTTGGCCAGAGCAGTCCTGATATAGTCCTGGCGGAGAACCTCCAGCATGCTGGAACGCATCAGGGCAGCAATAAATGCTGTCGGACCGGCGGCCAGCGCCAGTGTAGGGAGTACCAGGTGTTCGGCGGTACCCCACATGGCAGGTGGAAACCAACCCAGCTTGAGTGAAAACACATAAATAAGAAGCGGGGCCATCACGAACCCCGGAATGGAATAATTAAGCGCTGCCAAGCCTACTGCCAGGAAATCCTGCCATTTGTTGTGGTTTAATGCAGCAAAAATTCCCAGGGAACATCCAGCAGTAACCGCAATACAGACAGCTGCTATGCCCAGGGTGGCCGAAACGGGAAAACCTTCCCGGATAAGTTCATTTACAGTCCTGTCCGGATATTTAAAAGAAGGGCCAAGATCCCCGCGGAACAGCCCTCCCAAATAGTCCGCATACTGCTTCCAAAGCGGCTGATCCAAGTGGTATCTGGCATTAAGATTGTTGATTACCTCAGGGGGAAGCTGCTTTTCAGAGGCAAAGGGGCCGCCAGGAACAGCGTGCATCAGAAAAAACACCAGTGTTGCAATTGTCAACAGACCCAGCAGGCTGTTTACCAACCTGCGCATAATATATCCAGCCAAGGTCTCCACCCTATTCTACATATGCATTCCTAAAATCGGCATAAGTCCCAAAAGGCGGAACAATAATGCCTTGAATATTTTCCCGGATAAGATTATCATTGACATAAAAATATAGCGGCATGACCGGCATTTCATTCATAAGAACAGCTTCCGCCTCATGCATTGCCTTCATTCTGAGAAAGTTATCGCCAGTTCCGTTAGCCTGTGCAATAAGGCTGTCATAGCGGTAATTTGACCATCCTGTAATATTGTTACCCCCGCCGGACAAAAACACATCCATAAAGGTCATCGGGTCGAGGTAATCCGGCCCCCATCCTGACCTGGAAATATCATAATTCATGGCTGCCTGGTCTGCCATATAGACCTGCCACTCCTTGGGAGCAAGCTTAATCTCTATGCCCAGGTTCTGACGCCACATTTCCTGGATGGCCTCAGCTGTCTTACGGTGTCTTTCATTATTGTTAAACTGCAGGGTAAGCGGTGGAAACCCCCTGCCTTGTGGGTAACCGGCCTCTTCCAATAACCTCCGGGCCGCTGCCACATCTTCGGTAAAATACCGGTTCCCTCCTTTTTCTCTGAAGTCAACTGCAGCCGGTTCATCAGTGAAACCAAAAGGCACCCAGGCATAAGCAGGTTTCTCTCCTGCCTGAGTCACATGTTGGACTATAGCTGCCCTGTCAATGGACATCGCCAGGGCCTTTCTGACCTTGGGGTTGTCCAGGGGTTTCCGCTGGGTATTAAACCAAAATATTTCTGCTGAAAGGTCAGGGAAAATACGGAAATCAGAATCGTGCTTTTTCAACGCAATCTCCTGGGCCGGTGTCCGTTCCACAAAATCGAGTCTGCCGGTTTTGTACATGGCATATGCGGTATTGTCGTCTTCCAATAGATAAATCTCCAGTTTATCCAATTTTACGTCTCCGGCAGCCCAGTAGTTGGGGTTTTTAACCAGGGTGATTTTTTGCTTATGTTCCCATGTTTCTAATAAGAACGGCCCATTTCCCACATAGTTTTTCGGCGATGCATACCAGTCAGGATATTTCTCCACTACCTTTGGGTTTACCGGCATCAGAGTCTGAAAAGCAGTCAGACCAAGAAACTGCCTGGCCGGAGCCTTAAGGGTGACCTCAAGGGTATGGGCATCTTTGGCCTTTACAGCGACATCTTCGGCCGTTCCTCTGCCGCTGTTGTATTCCTCAGCCCCTTTGATGTAATAAAGCTGGTAAGCATAGTCAGAAGCAGTATCAGGGTTTAAAACCCGCAGCCAGCTAAATCTGAAGTCTTCTGCAGTTACCGGGTCACCGTTTGACCATTTGGCATCCCGCAGCCTAAATGTATAAACAAGGCCGTCATCAGAAATTTGCCACTCAGCAGCAATTCCCGGCTGTGGTCTGTTGGCATCATCATACCTGACCAGACCTTCAAAAAGCGCATTGGCAACAGTGCCTTCGACCATACCGGTCATTTTAGCCGGGTCGAGAGACTCAGGCTCAGCGCCCAGATTGTACCTGACAACCTGGCTGGCTTTCTGCGGAACGGCAGTTTGTTTCTGAGCCACACCACAACCGGTTACCATTATTAAAAAAAGAATCAAGCCTAAAGCCGCGCCCTTTTTATTTATCACTGAATCCCGCGCCCCCTTAAAAATAAATGCTTAAATTGCCTATCACTTCGACATATATCGCTAAATTCCTCCTAATTATTCCAGTGTGACCGGAATTCAGTTAATTAATAAACCCGTCCTAACCGGCATTGACATCACAATATGTCAAAACACGTTTAAAACGGGTTATATATGCTTTAGCCTGCAATCGGCATCAGATTAAATTATTATACAGATTAGGCCTCCACTGCCGTCATTGACAATCCTCTGCAGGGTTTCCTGGAGTTTGGCCTGGGCATTTTCCGGCATCCGGTGCAGTTTGTTTTGGATGCCTTCCCTGACCAGGTCATGGAGTGATTTGCCGAAAATGTTTGACTCCCAGATTTTTTGCGGGTTTTCCTCAAATTCATTGAGCATGTACCGAACCAATTCCTCACACTGTTTTTCGGTACCTATTATAGGAGTCAGTTCAGTGGTAATGTCAGCCCTGATAATATGAAGGGACGGGGCGCTTGCCTTAAGCCTGACACCAAACCTGCTGCCCTGACGAATCAGTTCCGGTTCTTCCAGGTTCATTTCATCGAGACGCGGGGTTACCACACCATATCCACTTTCCTTTACTTCATTAAGGGCTGAAGCGACCTTGTCAAACTCCTTCTTCGCAAAGCTGAGGTCTCTCATCAGGCGCAGCAGGGTATGTTCACCTTCAATTTCAAAACCGGAGACCTCCTGGAGAATCTGGTAAAACATGCCCTCCTCAGCATCCATGTCGATAGTGGCAATACCTGTGCCCATATTCATTTCACTAAGGTTTACCATCCCAACAAAATCAAAAGTCCCCAGCTGGTCAACCGCATTATCAATATCCCTCAACCGGCGGACTTCCCTTACGGTATTACGTACAGCGTCCTCAAACTTTTCACGAAGCCAGTGCTTCTCTTCCAACTCCTCGATCCACTTGGGGAGGGTAATATTAACTTCATTTACCGGGAATTCGTAAAGGATTTCTTCAAGAATTTCCAGGATATCCTCCGGCATCATTTCGGCCACATCCATACTCAGGACAGGAACATTGTACTTTTCCCGCAGCGACTCCGCAAGTTCCTGGGTTTCGGGAGCTTTGGGCTTGATAGAATTCAAGACGACAATGAAGGGTTTGTCAAGTTCCTTAAGTTCTTCCACTACCCTTTCTTCGGCAGGAATGTAATTAGCTCTGGGAATCTCGGTGATACTCCCATCGGTGGTAACTACCAACCCGATTGTTGAATGGTCGGCAATAACCTTCCGGGTTCCCATTTCCGCTGCCTCCTGAAAGGGTATCTCCTCATCAAACCAGGGGGTTCGAACCATTCTCGGGCCATCATTTTCCTCATAGCCCAAGGCTCCTTCCACGGAATAACCAACACAGTCGACAACCCGCATTTTCACCTTCAAGCTGGCGCTCACAGGAATCTCCACAGCTTCCTGGGGTATAAACTTGGGTTCGGTCGTCATTATCGTCCGTCCGGCGCCGCTTTGCGGCAGTTCATCCCTGGCCCTCTCCCTGTCATGCACATTCTTAATATTATTGATAACCAACAGGTCCATAAAACGCTTAATAAAAGTTGACTTACCAGTCCTCACCGGGCCGACGACACCCAAATAGATGTCTCCCCCGGTTCTCTCAGCTATGTCCCGAAAGATGTCCAGTTTTTCCAACTACACACACTCCTTTCTTGCAAATTCTATTTGAAGTGTTAAGGTTTTTCCCCTGGCCATCCCTCCTCTGCAGACACTTTAATAAGATATCAAATAAAATTCTAATTTGGTAATAGCAGGTCCCTGAATTTTTTACCATTGGCATACATTAACAATATATATATATGAGACTAACCCCCCTTTATGACGGTAAAAAAAAAGAATTTAAAATTAAATAACTTGATAGATATCGTCTATATTGCTATACTAAGAATGTTGCGTTTAATAAGGAGTGTGATTTTTTAATGAGTCATGAAACAGAAGTTATAAATATAAGGAACATTGCCATTATCGCCCACGTAGACCACGGAAAAACAACCTTGGTTGACTGTATGCTCAGACAGAGCGGAATATTCAGGGATAATGAGACAGTTGCGGAGCGAATCATGGATTCCAATGACCTGGAACGGGAACGCGGTATCACAATTTTGGCCAAAAACACAGCGGTCATGTACAATGAAATTAAGATAAACATTGTTGATACACCGGGACATGCCGATTTCGGAGGAGAGGTTGAACGCGCCCTCAGCATGGTGGATGGCGTACTGCTGCTGGTAGATGCCTTTGAAGGCCCCATGCCGCAAACCAAGTTTGTGCTGCGCAAGGCCCTGGAAGCAAGTCTGAAACCCGTCGTTGTGGTTAATAAGGCAGACAGGCCTGATGCCAGGCCTGATGAGGTTATTGACGAGGTTTTTGAGCTTTTTCTCGAACTTGGGGCCACCGATGAACAGCTGGACTTTCCCGTTATTTACGCCTCTGCAAGAGACGGCTGGGCCAAAGAAGAACTTGAAGACAGCAGTACTAATATGAAACCACTGTTCGAAACAATTATTTCCAGCGTGGATGCTCCTTCCTGTGATGCAGCGGGGACCTTTCAAATGCTGGTGGCAAACCTGGAATATGATAATTACCTTGGCAAGTATGCTGTCGGCAGAATAAACCGGGGCACCGTTTCCCAGTCAGACACAATTGCGGTAATCAGACATGACGGAACTGTAGCACGGGGCAAAATTGCGAGGCTTTTCACTTACTCAGGGCTGAAAAAAACTGAGATCAACACTGCTGAAGCAGGTGACATCATTGCTGTGGTCGGCTTTGAGGATGTCAACATCGGGGAGACGCTGGCAGATATCAACAATCCCCAGCAGCTTCCGGTAATCACTGTCGATGAACCCACCCTTTCCATGCATTTCATGGTCAACAACAGTCCCTTTGCCGGAAGAGAAGGCGAGTTCGTCACCTCCCGCAAATTAAGGGAACGACTCTACCGGGAACTGGACGCCAATGTCAGCCTGAGGGTGGAGGATACTGACAGCGCCGATGCCCTGAAGGTTTCGGGACGTGGTGAGCTTCACCTGTCCATCCTGATTGAAAACATGAGGCGTGAGGGTTACGAAATGCAGGTTTCCAAACCGGAGGTTATCTATAAAACCATAGACGGTACACTGATGGAACCAATGGAATACCTGATGATAGATGTCCCTGAGAATGCCATGGGAACGGTTATTGAAAATCTGGGCAAACGCAAAGGTGAAATGATTAATATGACCCCGATAAGCACCAGTGAGACAAGAATCGAGTTTAACATTCCCGCCAGGGGACTAATCGGGTTCAGATCCGAGTTTCTCACCGAAACCAGAGGCCGGGGGATTATGAGCCATAACTTTAACGGCTACGAGCCATACAAAGGGGAGATCAAGGCCAGATACAACGGAGCCCTGATAGCATGGGAAACCGGAGAGGCAGTAACCTATGGGATGCTGCAGGTTGAAGACCGGGGCATACTTTTTATAAAGCCCGGAACAAAGGTATATGAAGGTATGATTGTAGGCATGAACAACCGTGACAAAGACCTTGAGATTAATGTCTGCAAGCGCAAACACCTGACCAACATGAGGGCCAGCGGTTCCGACGAGACACTGAAACTGAAGGAACCAAGGCTGCTGTCCCTTGAAGAATCCATTGAATTTATTAATGATGATGAACTTGTAGAGATAACGCCAACAAATGTGCGGATGAGGAAAAAGGTCCTGAATAAGGATGAACGGGCCAAGTACAATAAGCAGTTAAGTGTAATGAAGGCCCAGTAGAAAAAAATAAGCCGGCGATGCCAATTTTGGGCATCGCCGGCTTAACCATAGATATGTAAATTATCCGTTTTATCGGGAATGAGGCCTTACGCGTTGTTTGCATAGCGTATGGCTTTATTTATAATTTCCTTCAGACGGCCGGGGTCATTAGCCTCAGCATAAATGCGCACGATAGGCTCCGTACCGGAAGCCCGGAACATTACCCAGCCATCCGACAAATATAGTTTGCATCCATCCGATAAATTGTTTGACAAAAACTCCAGCCCATCCAACATCCTCGGCGGGTTCCCGGCAAGTGTCTTCATGAGATGATCCTTTTTTTCCATTTCCAGGTGGATATCTTCCCGTTCATAACAGAACCGGCCTAGTTCCCCCATCATCTCATCAATTAACTGGCCCAGCGTTTTGCCATAAGCGGCCACCATCTCAATTAAAAAATATCCCAGCATAATGCCATCCCGTTCAGGGATATAGCCCTTCAGACCAATGCCGCCTGACTCCTCACCACCAAGCAAAATATCCTCATTTAGCATCAGTGTAGTGATATACTTAAACCCAACCGGCGTTTCATAAAGCTTCAGGCCATACTTCCCGGCGACTTGCTTCACCAGTTCCGATACTGTTACCGTCAGCGCAATCCCACCGGTCCAGCCACGCTTTTCAACAAAATATTTTATCAGGAGGGCCATAATCTGGTGAGGGTTGATAAAACGACCGTCGGCGTCCATAGCGCCTATGCGGTCACCGTCACCATCTGTGGCCAGGCCGATGTATGCCTGATGTTCCCCCATGGCCTGCCTTAGTGCAGCAAGGTTTTTCTCGATGGGCTCCGGGTTTGTGCCGCCAAAAGAAGGATTATACTCACTGTGCAGTTCAAGCATATCCAGTCCGTATTCCTTTGCCAGTTCACTCGGGTATCCCATCGCCGCGCCGTGCATGACATCAAATATAACTTTTCCCTTTAAACCAGTCAGAGTCTTTTTATCCAGCATCGCCTTGACGTGCTCAAGATATGCAGCGCGCGGCGAAAAATACTCTACCTCCGGCGACATGGCCGGCTTGGGAAACGTACGTCCGCTCTCTTCCAGCGGCCTGACAAATTTCTCGATTTCGACCATGATTTCCGGCGAAGCAGACCCGCCATAAGCGGCTTTAAACTTGAGCCCATTATATTCGCCCGGATTGTGGCTTGCCGTAATCATGACACCACCGGCAGCGGCGTAATCTCTTACGTGCCAGCTAAGCGCCGGGGTTGTCAGAATACTATCGGCCAGCCAAACCTTAATTCCTTTACCGGCCAGCACTGCCGCACAGTCAGCCGCATACTTCGCCGACAAAAACCGGGCATCATAACCAACCACAATGCCTTTTCCTGCTTCGCGGTTACTGTTAACATAGTTTGCAATGCCTTCAGAGACCAGTCGGACATTATTAAAGGTGAAATCTTCACTGATAATTCCGCGCCAACCGTCAGTACCAAATTCTATCACTGCAATCCCCCCTCTTCTATGTGCTTACCCGGCCATACATATCTTCAAATCGTACGATATCGTCCTCACCCAGATAACTGCCGTTTTGCACCTCAATAATCTCAAGCCGAAGCCTGCCCGGATTTTCCAGACGGTGTTTGGTCGTTTGCGGCACAAACACGCTTTCGTTCTCATGGACCATCTGTTGGGTTTCACCGATAGTCACCTTTGCTGTACCACTGATAACGATCCAATGCTCACTCCTGTGATAATGCATCTGCAGGCTAAGTACCTGCCCCGGATTAACAACGATCTTCTTCATTTTATAGCCCTGCCCGGAACCTAGCACCGTATAGTGCCCCCAAGGGCGATATATGGTTGTATGTTCATCCGCTTCCACCCGGCCCTGTGCCGTGAGTTCACTCACTAAGTCTTTTACCTTCTGCGACTCGCCCTTTTTGGCGACTAAGATAACATCGTCGGTCTCAACTACCAAGAGGTCTTCCAGTCCAATACCGGCGATAAGACGGCTGTGTCCCAAAATCAAAGTATCTGAACAGTCAATGGGAATACAGTCACCCTGAATAGCATTGCCATTCTCATCCTTGTCCAACACGTTAAAGATGGCATCCCACGAGCCGATGTCACTCCATTCTGTCGTAAGCGGCGACATCACCACCTGTTTCGATTTCTCAACTATGGCATAGTCAATGGAGATGTTAGGCATTTCAGCAAAATTCTCCGTCATAGTGTCCAGGCCCGTGTCAGAGAGCGCGTAAATATCCGGCTGATGTTCCCGTAACTCATCCATAAAACAGCCAATTGTAAACACAAACATCCCGGAATTCCAATAGTAACTCCCAGCGGTGAGATAAGCCTCGGCCGTTGCCTGGTTCGGCTTCTCATGGAACGACTCGACGGCAAAACCGCCGCCCAATGGCTGGCCGACCTGAATATAGCCATAGCCGGTTTCCGGACTATCCGGCTTTACACCAAGCGTCACAAGTTTGTTCATCTTAGCCATGTTTAATGCCTGGCGCAGATTGGCAGTAAATGTTTCCGCTGATCGAATAATATGGTCGGCGGGAGTCACAACCACCACCTCATCCAACCCGCAGCCCAGTCGATCCACACAATACCTGGCCGCTAAGGCAATGGCCGGTGCGGTATTCCGCGCCACAGGCTCCAGCAAAACATGCGCCTCTTGGGCCTGAGATGCGATCAGTTCAGTTTTTACATAATGAACATATTCCTGATTGGTCACAATAACTATATCTGATGGCTTAACCAGTTCCGCAAACCGCCCTATTGTCTGGGCCAGCAACGATCTTTCGCCATTCAATTTCAGAAACTGCTTAGGAAACCTGGTGCGCGAAAGAGGGAACAGGCGGCTTCCTCCCCCGCCTGCCAGAATGATAATTTTCATAAAAGAATCACTTTCCTTTCATATTGCGCCAAAGCCAGGCCGGAAATGCAGTAGCCGACTATGCTTTCAGCCCCTTGGTTGCGGTTAAGGCCGTCGGGAGTGATGCCATCACAACATCCCCCGGTCTCAGCGTCAATCAGGGATTCACGACAAGAATTCTCGCCCAAATACCAGGCAAAACTCCGCTGCGCCAGCTCCAGCATCGCGCTGTTTCCAGTGGCCTGATGTGCTGCCAGGTGAGCCAAAGCAGCCGCACATGCCTCAATAGGCTGCTCGTCATACCTGGCCAACTCACCATGCCGCACAAGCCATCCTTTACAACCCACCGGACGGAAACATCCGTCATAAAAAGTAACCTGGTCAATAAACTCCAGACTTTCCCGCGCCACATCAATCAATTTATCCTGTCCAAGGCGGCTGTAAGCCGCGAACAAAGACCACGGCAGCACTGCATTGCCGTAAGTAAGACTGTTCTCAAACCAGCGCCAATCCTTCTCCCCGGCGAAGTGTGCAAACCGGTTAACAAGTGAATCGGCCAGGCCGGACATGAGGCAATCAACTTCAGCCCCTTCGATAAGACTCAGGCCAATCAGAGCATACGCCTGGCCATGCGACCATTCCAGAGTGGGAATCCTGGGCAGGGCTCGCTTAACTGCAGCATTACAGGCCTCTTTTACTCCACAAGGCATAGCTGACGAGCTCAGTGTATATCCCAAGGCCCACAAGCAGCGACCAAAACAATCCTCTGAGCCTTCTTTTTCCTTGAATATTCGACTGTAAGTCATAAAATTTCGGAATCCGCCGCTTTCATTCTGAGCATACAGGACAAAAGACAGATAGCGGTAAACCAGCGCAAGGTACTCAGGTTTTTGGAGGCTCTCATAAAGCATCACAGCCATTATCAGGGCCCGGGCGTTGTCGTCGGTGGTATAACCCTCCAGCAAGTCCGGGAGGCTGTAGCGCGCATGTTGGAACATGCCTGTGTCATCTGTCATTCGGAAGATATGGGCATCATTAAAGGTTTCTGCAAATTGATTCACTTATTCTACCCACTTTCCCGTCAATAGGATACTTCAATGATTTCGGCAGGGATACTCCCTTTTGTTGGGGTGCATCTATGAGGTTTATGAACAGCCTGGTATAGCGACCGGCTACTTTGGCCCACGTCATCTGCTGTCCGACTGCCAAGATCTTTTTTTCCATTTCTTTTTTTTGCCAAGGATTGTCGAGTACACCTCTGATGCACGACGCCAAAGATCCGGCATCCCTGAATTCACCAAGCATACCCCGGCCACCGCCCAGCAATTCCTGGGCATAACGATATGGAGTCGATACGACGACCCGCCCGCATCCCACAGCATACGCCAATGTCCCGCTGACCGCCTGCTCTTTTGACAGATAAGGCGTCATATACATGTCAGACAAATGGAGATATGTTATTACTTCATCTTTCGTCAGGTACTTGTCGATAAACCGGATATTATCCCTCACCCCCAGGCGTTCCGCCAAGGCGATCAGGCTATCCCGGTAACTTTCGCCATCCAGTTGTTTAACACAGGGATGGGTTTTGCCGAGGATGAGGTAAACCAGATTTTTGTATTCCGGCACAACTTTAGCCACAGCTTCAATTCCATACTCCAGCCCTTTAGCAGGGCTTAAGAGGCCAAAACTGCTGATGACCTGCTTGTTATCCAAGCCATGACTGACTTTTAGTTCTTCCCGCGGTTTAACTGATATGCTTGGAACCCCGTGGGGAATAACCATTACTTTACCTGGCTCAATACCATACGTCTCTATTAATAGCGGGACTGCACTTTCAGCCATCGTCACCACCATTGAGGCCAGTCGTCCAAGCTCCCCTAAAACCAGTTTTTGTTTTTGGGATGGATTCATAAGTACAGTATGTGTCGTGATTATAAAAGGTACCGTTAAATTCTTGGCTAAATCGATAATGTATTCGCCACAGTCTCCGCCAAATATTCCATATTCATGCTCAATAACCAGCAAGTCGGTATGCATGTTTGCCCATCTGGCTGTTTGGTAGTAGCTGTCACGGTTGTGCTGGCTAAGTTTGGCCACCACCCGCAAGTCCTCGTATTCCTCAGTATTGGTAACCGCAATAACCGTCGGTCGGAATAACGACCCTTTGTCGATTTCATTCACCAGATCTTCCGTAAATGTAGCCAACCCACATACCCGAGGAGGATATGTGCTTAAAAACGTAACATTCCTTATCTGGCTCATTTTTTTCACCTTCATCGGCTCACTCCATTTCATCATTTCAGTATCATCATTTCAGTATCATCATTTTCGTCATTGTTTCCGTCAGTATTTTAATTTGCTCCGATTGTCTCCTCGCAGCAAATTCAGATCTTTTCAGTAATTCACCTCATTCTTTGGCTCCGGACACTTGCGCAGGTATTCCAGTAAATCGCCTATGGAAGCTGTAGCCAAAGCAATGCACGTATCCGCTCCTCCGTAGTACATTTTTAGCAGTCCGGTCGTATCATCCAGCACCCAGCCACCCGGAAAAACCACATCGGCCACATCTCCCTGCCGTTCATACGGCGTCACCGGGCCAAACACCCATTCATCACTCCGCCGCAAGACCTTAAGAGGATCTTCCAGATCAAGCAATGCCAACCCAAGCCGGTAAATCGCTCCGGCAGCTGTATGGCGCACCCCGTGGTATATCATAAGCCAGCCTTCAGCAGTCTCTAAGGGAGGGGCGCAAAGGCCGATTTTGCCGCCATCCCACCAGCCGCCTCGACGGGCGTACATAAGGACTCTGCCGTTGCTCCAATGGACCAGGTCGTCGGAGTATGACAGCCAGATGTGTGCGCCTGGTACGTAGTTAGTAACAATCGGACGATGGATGAGCGCCCATTTCCCGTTAATCCGGCGCGGAAAAAGCGCGGCATCTTTATCTTCCGGCGGCATAACCGGTCCAATCCGGTTAAAATTTACGAAATCGTCCGTTAACGCCATAGCTACGAGCGGTCCGCCGCGAGAATAAGCAGTATAGGTAATAGCCCACTTGTCCAGTTCTCCAAGCCAAGAAATCCGAGGGTCTTCAATCCCCCATCGTTCTTCAGGGTGATTATCCAAATCAGGCTCCAGGGTCGGTACGGCGTCAATCTGCCAGTTGCCAACCCCATCTTCACTGATGGCCTTGGTAAGGTGGGAAAATCCCCGTCTATCCTCTACCCGGGCAAGGAGCAGGACCTTTCCATGAAAAATAGTCACCCCTGGATTGAACACGGTATGTGCCGGGTACGGCCAATCATTGGCCGTCAAAATCGGATTGTTCGGATTCCGCAGAAAGAGTTCTTTAAAGCCACTGCCATTGCTTTTCAGTTTAGTCTCAAATTTATTATGATTAATTTAAATAACCTCCTAAATATACAATACACTTCTGTAGGCCAAGGAATAAACGGCGCCGCAATCCCAGCGTATATTTAATACGCTAAATTTACAGCGCCGTTTATTTCTTTAAGCACAATTCAATAAAGCAAGTATTCTGCGTTTTGTGTCCTTAGCCCGTGGATTATTAGAAAATGTACTTAATAAATCAGATATAGACTTTAATGTTTTTTGCAGGTCGGCATTCATAACCTTTTCCGCTATACCATTCCAAATCTCAGCATATTGTTGGGCTTTTTCGATATTTTCGGTTTTAACAAACACTGTTACCAATCCCTTGTAAGCCTCAATTAACTCCTCTTCCCCACACTGCTGATCATGACCGATCTTTATCGCTTTTTTATAAAAGTTAATTGCTTCGCTAAAAACACCCAAGTCACTGGAAATTCTGCCCAAACCAGCGTATGAACTATAAGCATTGCTTCTGGTGGCGGGTGTCTTCTCCTCAATGGTACTAGCTTCAAGTTCGGCCTTAACTTTCGTCAGAATATTAATCATGACATTCACCTTGTTCATCAGACCCTTGTCAAATTTAAAATTAAGCAAATAGTTCAGAACATCTATAGCATCTGTAACGGAATTGGTATTCAGGTAACAAATTACCATTTTTTCAATTATCTCAATGGTATTCTCTGTGATATCTCCAGAATCCACAATAAACTCCCGAATACCACTGATAGCTTTTAAGGCTTCACGATAATCGCCGGCATCCAGGTAAGAATTCATATTTGCCCCTTTAATCAGTTGTGCTTCCTGGCAGGAAACAGTTCCTCTTATTTTAGCAAACTCCGGTCTCTTTCTGGGGTGATATAATTTTACGACACTGTTGATTTCTTTATTTTTAAATTGACTCCTGATATCATCATGACAACCCACCACTTTTGTCCCGGCAAAGTCTGTGCAATCAAAGTCTTTGTAAAGCTCTATTTCTATAATGCTGTCCTGGCCAACCCCGTAAGATATCGCATTGTTTACTATCTTAACAATTGAGGCAGTATCATATCCTTCAATTGAAACATTCTGATCCTTAACCCCACCCCATAGAGCCTTGCCGGTTTTGCTGCTAAAGCTAACACAATTGTGAACACAATCGTCTGCCAAACTGCCTACAATCTTAAAGGTTTCATAGGCCGTCTCTTTTTCGTCATTAACCGTATATTGATATCTAAGTGTTACAATACTATTCAATCTGACAGAGTTTCGCCAACTGCTTCTCTGTTCTGCTTTTAAATGCATTTTGTGTTCCTCCTTTACCATCTATCGTGTATTGATTTCACAATAATCACTATACAGTTCTAACCATTTGCACCAGTCGTAATCCGGCTGTTCTTTTAAAGTGCTGACAATTCCGTCAAATGTTGCTTTATCTAATTTCAGATAAGTATCGCCTGGCCGTGGTCTGAAATCTATTCCCGCTTCCTTAAGAGTCAGCCCTTCTTTTAAACCCAATATCTTTTTGTGCGGAACAACAAATGGCCAGCGAGGATATTCCCGCTCTTGGTCAGGCCATCGTTTTGCACCTGTCTCAATTGTCCCTGTAATCTCAGTTACAGTCACAATCCTTTTAATTGGATGGGTAAGGTAAACCAAACACAACATGCCTGGTGCCATACTTTTTGCTATGTTATATCTGTTTTTGGGAAACGCAATCCTCTCCGGCGCCTCCCGGGTCCAATTCGCATATAAAATCTTCAGTCCATAAGAACTCCCGACCTGAAGTTCCTCACTTAACTCAGTTATTTGTTTGAGAGTAAATAACATTTGTCCTTTTGAGGTTAGCACAGGATTAACCTTGCCTTCCTGAACCCACCTTCTAACAGTTAACTCGGATTTCCCCAATTCGTTTGCGGCCACATCCAGAGTAAGATATATTTCTTTGTTCTCAGATAAAATCTCAAGTTTCTGCTCAATTATTTTAAGTCTTCCTTTAATCTCCTCAATTTCTTTATTAGTATCCACCAAATAATCCCTCCATATGCTTATGATTATATATTATTTGTAATCTTTAGTCAAGGTGATATAAATATTTTCATCATTAATCCGAAAGCACTATAAAATAAAATAAGCTGCAAGGTATCACCTCACAGCTCAGCGAAACTGGCCTTTACCATTCGGGGTAAGCGGTCTCAACAACCTCTTCCATTTCGTGCTTTTTACCTCGCATCATCAGCTTGGATACAGATTCCGCCGTGTTCCCGCCCTCATAGAGTATATTATAGGCCTGTTCGGTTATAGGCATGCTTACCCCGGCATTTTTGCCCAGCCGGTAAGCCGCTCCCGTTGTGCGGTAACCTTCAACGACCATCCTTACAGTCTTCAGGGCTTCTGCAACTGTTTGGCCTTTGCCCACTTCTATGCCGAATCTCCGGTTGCGGCTGTGCATACTGGTACAGGTGACAATGAGGTCCCCCACCCCGGCAAGACCTGCAAAAGTAAGGGGATTAGCACCCATGGCAACACCCAGCCGGGATATTTCGGCAAGACCCCGGGTCATCAGCGCTGCTTTGGTATTATCACCAAAACCCAGCCCGTCTGAAATACCTGTACAAATTGCGATTACATTCTTCAAAGCCCCTCCGATTTCTATTCCCACAAGGTCCGGATTGGTATATACCCTGAACCTCGGTGACATGAACAGTTCCTGTGCCCTTTCACAGCTTTTCCTGTTAGTTCCTGCAGCAGATACGGTGGTGGGGATTTCCCGGCTCACCTCTTCAGCATGGCTGGGGCCTGACAGGGCAACATACTTGTCATATAAATCCCTGCCTGCTTCTTCATAAAACACCTCAGAGAGCCGCTTTAGAGATGCCTCCTCAATTCCTTTGGCGGTATTTACAATCAGTTCTTCCCCGGTAAGTAGCGGGAGAATATTTTGCACTACCTCACGAAAGGCCTGTGAAGGGACACTCATGATAATAACGGTGGCTTCCCTCAGGGCTTCTGCAACAGAATGATAAACAGATACAGAGTCCGGGATGATAACTCCCGGAAGATAGGATTCGTTTGTCCTTTTACTATTCATTTCCTCCACGACCGGGTTTTCCACTGACCACATTTTCACCTGCAGGTCTTTTCTTGCCAGAAGTACGGCTATAGCCGTACCCCAGCTTCCGGCCCCGATGACGGTTACTCTCTCCATTTTTTACCTCCCGTTAACGCCGCGAAAAACACTTTCACCTGTTTTTCCGGCTGATCTTAGTCTCCTCTCCCTTAAGCAGCCTTTTTATATTGCTCCTGTGTCTCAGGATAACAAAAACTGCAGCAACAGCGCCAAATATCTTCATTGCAGCAGATTCATGAAACAGGAACACGGATAGGAACATAGCCCCACTGGCAGTTATCGAAGCCAGGGATACATATCTGGTCAGAAATACCACGGCCAGCCAGGTGGCCAGCGCCGTGAGAGCAACCTCAGGAACAAGCATCAGCAGTACCCCAAAACCGGAAGCTACCAATTTACCCCCCCGAAATTTAAGAAAAACAGAAAAACTGTGACCGATCAGGGCGGCCAATCCACAAATAATACCAAAAACTTCGCCACCGGTATATAATCCCAGCCATGCGGCCAGGGAGCCTTTACTGATGTCGCCCGCCAGAACAACAGCTGCAGGGGGCCAGCCCAAGGTGCGGAGGACATTGGTAAACCCGATATTACCGCTGCCGTGTTCAAGAATGTTGATGCCTTTCCAGTATTTGCTCACCAGGTAGCCAAAAGGTATCGACCCCAGCAGGTAACCGGCAAATACCGCCACATATCCGCTCATTGACTCCCCTCCAGACTCTTTTAATCTTCCTTACGCTGGCGGACAACCATTCTGATAGGAGTCCCTTCAAAACCAAAACTGCTCCGCAGCTGATTTTCCAGGTATCTCAGATAAGAAAAGTGCATCAGCTCAGTGTCATTGACAAAAATAATAAATGTGGGTGGTTTAACCGAAGCCTGAGTCCCATATAGTATTTTCAGCCTCTTGCCTTTATCTGATGGAGGCGGATTAAGCAAAATAGCTTCCTGAATCAATTCATTGAGGTTACTTGTGGAAATCCTCATCGCGTGCTGTTCAGCAACATAGTTCACCAGTTCCAGAATTCTCGGAACCCGTTTCCTGGTCAGGGCTGAAACGAAGATAACCGGCGCATACTGCATAAAACCCAGCTGCTCCCTAATGTCTTCGGTATACTTGAGGACGGTCTTATCGTCCTTTTCCACCAGGTCCCATTTGTTGACAACAATTACTATGGCTCTTCCTCCGTCATGAGCATAACCTGCTATTTTCTTGTCCTGCTCAATTACACCCTCAACGGCATCAATGACCATCAGAACCACATCAGACCTGTCAACAGCCCTTAATGACCTGATGACACTGTAACGTTCCGTAGGTACATTAATCTTACCCCTTTTTCTCATTCCGGCAGTATCAATCAGGAGATACTTTTGGTCGCCCTGCTCAAAGTATGTATCAATAGCATCTCTGGTAGTCCCGGCAACATCGCTGACAATCACCCGTTCTACTCCCAGAATTGAATTCACGATTGAAGATTTCCCCACATTGGGCCGCCCAATTACCGCAATTTTCACCGTATCCTCATCAATATCCTCATCCCCTGACGAATCAGGCAGGAGCTCGATTACCCGGTCCAGCAGGTCACCGATATTCTTGCCATGGGCAGCCGATATCATTACCGGTTCACCTAAGCCCAGCCTATAGAAATCATATATATCATAACCTGCTGAAAAATCCTCAACCTTATTAGATACCAGAATAACAGGCTTGTTGGCTTTCCGCAGTACCCGGGCTACTTCTTCATCAACCGGCACCAGTCCTTCCCTGGCATCAACAATAAATAAAATTACATCAGCTTCATCTATAGCCAGTTTGGCCTGAAGGTGCACTCCCTGTGAAATGGTGTCAGTAACATCCCGGAATTCGACACCTCCGGTATCTACAAGAGTAAATTCCGTGTTCAGCCATTCGGCATCCCGGTAAAGCCTGTCACGGGTCACCCCCGGCTTGTCTTCAACAATTGCCACCATGCCTCCCGAGCTGGCTATTCTGTTAAAAATCGTGGATTTGCCCACATTAGGCCTGCCCACTATTGCTACGATTGGTTTTGCCACAACAGGACCTCCTCAGTCAATTATCATCTTAATCAGGTGTTCTGCTCCCTGGTCTGTATCAACTATCTGCACCTTAATCCCCAGTTCCTGTTCCAGTGCATCCGGTGTTTTGCCGTCAAGGAAAACGGGTTCATCCTTTTTACAGGTAACAGAGGGCAGGAGAATCAGATCAAACCGGGTTTCCTCCCTCTTAAGGGCATCAATTATATCCTGGCCTGTCAACAGCCCGGCAGCGGTTACATCTTCACCAAAATAGGCATTAACCGCACATATGGTCTTAACATGAAGATTCCGAACCCTGTTAAGCCTGTTGACCACCGGTTCCAGCACATAGCCTCCGGATGCCCCGGTAACTATGGCAATACTCTTATTCTGCGCCAGTTCCTCCGGAAGTAACCCCTGGCAGCCCTCAAAACTGTCATAAAAAAGCCGTACCAGACCGACACCGTTTTCTAGCTGGGGAAAATCCCGGTAATACTCAGCCGGTGGAAAACCCTGCCCGGCCAATACAAAAAATTCATCTGCCGGATAAATAAGCGGGTCGCCATATCTGCCCAAAAACCCCTCCCGGAGTCTCTGCAGGTGTTCAATCAGATACCCCGCCTCTTTCCGGGTAAACTTCCTGAGATCCGCCAGACCCCGGCGAAACCGGGTCAGACCCACCGGAACGATAGCCACTGATTTTATGCCGGGATATAATGAACCCAGGTCACCAATAGTCCTGTCAAGCTCGGGGCCATCGTTAATACCGGGACAGAGTACAATCTGGGCATGCATTTCTATACCCGCCTCCGCCAGGGTGGACATCTGCTGCATTATCTTAACAGCCTTGGGACTTCCCAGCATTTGTTTCCTTAACTCAGGGTTAGTTGTATGTACCGAAATATAGAGAGGACTCAGCCTCATGCTGACTATCCGCTCCATGTCTTTAGCTGTCAGGTTGGTTAGGGTAATAAAGTTGCCGTGCAAAAATGACAATCTGAAATCATCATCTTTCACATAAAGGGTTTCCCTCATCCCGGGTGGCATCTGGTCGACAAAACAAAAAATACACCTGTTGGCACAGTTCCTGATTCCGTCAAAGGTATCCCGGACAAAACCAATGCCCAGGTCTTCGTCAAAATCCTTTTCTATGTCACAGGCCCAAACTTCGCCATTCTTTTTCATTACTTCTATTTGAATGTAGTCATCTGCACACAAGAACCTGTAGTCAATCAGATCCCCGGGACGGCTGCCGTTAATTGTCAGGAGCCTATCACCCCGTTCTACTCCCAGTTCATCAGCAATACTGCCTGCCCTGACTACATCTACAACCGGTTTTTGTTTACCCACCGTGTTTCAGCCCCAAATCTTGTATGTTATCTCCAATAATTATCCTCTAAGTTTACCTTGAAGTCAAGAAAAAGCGCCAAATGCGCTTTATCGGTTACCAATTGGCCAAATGTTCACTGTCAATTGTCAATTGTCTTTAACAAGCCTGCCAGCCGGCGGGTCTCCTTTATGGCCCCCAGACAGAAAAAAGCCTTTGCCAGGAACCTCAGGTGCAGCCTTTTGGCTCTTAGCCCCCACACTGTCCACCTGCTGACACACGAAGAGGTGTCAATAACCTGCCAGCCTGTGGTGGTCCCGTTGAAGAGTTTTATCATTTCATTAGCTGCTTTTTTTAATAAACTGCCAAAAGATAATGCCCCAATGGTATAAACCTCTGTTCCGGAGCAATCTGCCCCAGCAAAAAAGGGCCTTCCGGTTTCCCTGAAATCTGTTTCATCAAAGCCCGGGAGGCTGAAGATATCTTTTATATTTATTTTTGTTTCGGTCAGTCTCCCTAGATACAGGGATGCCGCAATAACTGAAGTATGATGCCCTGACCGGCAAATGAAAAAAACCTTCATTGCTCCTCCCATTAATTTGCCCGTTTCAGTCCCACTGTGTTTCCCGAGGCCGTGCAAACCTTAATGCGATTAACAATACTTACAATTTTCCAGTAAGCAGCTTTGACACCTGCTGTAACCACCGGTCTCCCGATAGCTGTAAAGCCGAGTTTCCGGGAGGTAAAACCTCCGACAACCATCTTCCAGTTAACATATGGCATAACATTGACTAAAACAAGCTGCTCAGAACAAAAACCATAGACCTGAGCCATTCCAATGGCCATGTTTTCAAAAACCCGGGCCGCATTCCGCCGCCCAATTACGTATATGTCATTGCCGAATTCATCATTTCCCATAAACTGCAGCCTTCCGTGGTCACCGGTTACCGGCCTGTCAAAATAAGGTATTGCCTTTATCTCATCCGACCCGGGAATGCGGTCTGTAGGCAGCCATCCCAGGTGAACTGCTGCTGCGGTTACCGAAGAATGGGCGCCTCCGTAGCAGTGATATATGATTTTCATCTCTGGCCTCCTGACAGATTAGTTTAATGCCTGACTATTACATAATCGCCATTGCCGATGTCATGAACCATGCCTCTAAGTACCTTGGCCAGGGTTGTTGCTATTTGAGCCTGTTCTTCATCTGTCTTGGCATAAAAGATGGGGACATCCCCCCCCACCGCATCCTTATTTATTGTGACAACTGCCATAAGTTCTTCAGCGCTCATAGAGGCCTCCTCAGTCTGCGGCAATTCTGCCGGCCTTTGTTTTTAGCGGCGCTCTCCAGGCACTTTCCAGGACTGGAACCCGTTCAACTGCTGCCACCAGGCTGTCTATATCCTTTTCAGCAGGCACACAAAACAGGGCAATAGCGCCGGTATCGATGTTTTTTCTGACCATAGGTGTAAATTCGGGTGTGTCAACATCTTTCTTGGTCCCCAGTATGGTTGTGGCTACATGAGCTATTGCCTGCCGTTGGCCCATATTATGGAGAGTTGCCCTGGCATTATCATCTTTGGGGTGGATAACCACACCAAGGCCGTCATTTAATACCTTTTCCCTCATTCCAGGCAGCCCGATATTCATAATATCAATTTCATCTACCAGGAGGAGCGCTCCCTTAAAACTAAGTCTACCTGCCTTCACTCCGGCAATGTTCCCAATAACCTTGCCGCGCATCAGAACACCAGATAATAGGGTCAAAATAATTCCCACAAATATTGATAATAGGGGCCGGCCGGTAATATAATTAGCTGAACTTGCTGCAAGTGCAGTCAGTATAACAAGATAATTTCTGGCCTCAAATACTCTGGCTATTCCTTCGATATAATCATGTCCTCTTGGTACAAGCTCTGCTGCTTCCAGTGCTGCCAGGCTCTCGCGTTCCATGTTCCGTACTTCCCGGAACTGCTGGCCCGCCAGAGCCAGAAACGTGACTGCGGCAAATTCCTTTTCTGCAATTGCTGGTAAAGCTACCGACCCCAAAGCTGCGGCAATAAAGCCAAGTGATAAATGAGTTACATAGCCATGGGGGTAACCCGGGTACTGACGATAATCAGATCTTAACATATATGCTCTGGCCAGAAGTCCCATAAGTACCCCCAGGCCAATAGTCATGCCATATTCATCCATCCGGACTGCCCCCGTGTATCATAGCTTATTCTTCCTTATCTCTTTTGCTATCCTTTTTCAACCCGAAGAAGTTGGCAAACTCAGTCTTCCTCAGTTCACCCAGTTTACTGGTAACACCCTTGATGCTTCCGGTGCTGACAAACAGGAATATCGCGCCTGCTGCAAGTACTATTCCCACTATCCAGCCCAGAGTTGACCAAGCGCTGCCCGATTGTCCCGGAGTTTCGCCGGGTGTGGTGATTCCACCTGCTCCGCCTCCTTCAGCGGCGGGTTTTAAATTAAGTAAATTAGGAAAGGCATCGGCAAACAGCGCAGCGCCATCTTCAGCGCTTTCCCGTTTATTGGTATGGGTTCCTACTTCAAGTAATATTGCTTTTGGGCCCAAGTCCTGGTTGTAGTTCCCCTTACCGATGAAAATACCCTTAATAAGCCCTGGTTTATGTTTATCCATATAAGCCTTGATATCTTTGGCAAACTGCAGGTTGGTGGCCATCTTGGGGTTTTGCCTGCCGACAACCATCCTAATTTTGGTGATATCTTCACCTTCTACGGTTTCCTTATAGAATTCCGGGTCAGGAACCCCATCCCGGTGGACATCCAGCAGGGCCACAGGGCTTTCTTTAAGAAGCCTGACGGCTGTTTTCCTGGACCTGTGGTAGGCATTGGCATCATGCGGCTCATGAGGTGTTTTATCATCAAGAACCGTTATTCCCTTGGCCTTCAGCTTTTCAGCCAGGCTGCTGCCAACCTTCAGAATCCCCCCCTCCGCAGGCTTGCTTTCAGCTCCGTCGGTAGGAACATATGATTCATCAGTATGTGTATGGTAAATAGCTATCTGGGCCTTTCCATTGCTGCCGGCGCTGCCAATCCCTGCAGCAGGTGCTGTATCCCATTCGTCCTTATAGACGATGTCGGAAGCCACTCCTGTCTTTTTGGCAAAGGCCTGATCGCCCCTGACCTTAGTTATTCTATACTGCTCATTATTTTCATTTATAAATTCATCTCCGACATATACTACCCTTCCGGTCATATCCAGAGCTGCTCCCGTCTTTTCATCAACTACACTTATATACTCCCCGGCCTTGAGTTCCTGTTCAAAACCGCCGGAAGCAAGCCTATCCAGAAAAGGTATTGTTGAGGCCTGCTGCACTGCCGGAATTAACCTTATCAGGGGAACTGACATCAGCCCGAGCCCAAATACCATTATTATGATACCAAATATTAGCTGTGGCCTTCTATTCATTAGAATCACCCGCCTCTTTTTTCTTCTGGCAGGAATCCTGCAAACCCGGCTTCTCTTTAATGCCTTTGTCTTTAATACTGTTATCTTTAATGCCCATAGTACTTGCATATTCGGCGTTTTCCAGATTGCTTAGAAGCTCGGGATCCCGGCCACGGCTGGCCGGCCCTCCCTGAAGCCTTTCCCTGGACTCTCCGATAATTTCTGCCAACAGTACGGCAATAATTCCTGCCAGAACGATAGAGTCAAAGGCCCCGGCCCCTCCAATGGCTATTCTTCCGGGGGTGCCTGTGGACAACAGGTAAACCCAGTTAAAGATATCTAAAAGGAGAACCCCTAATGTAGCGGCAATAAAAGCCGACCTCCGGGACCTTCCGGCAACATATGCCACCACCCCCCCTATAATCGGGTACATCCATATGGGGTCCAGCCTGTCAAAAGGGCCTCCCGGATTACCCTGCATCAAAACAGACCCTATATAATAGATGACAACTCCGGTGACCCCGGTTGCAATCAGAGTCCGGAACCATTCCTTCTTGGTTCCTGCTTTTGTCAATACATATATTGCCAGTCCAATAGGGATTAGTCCGCCACCCACATTGACAGAGGCATCGATTCTGCCAAAAGCAATGGGAATATCTACAAAACTTCCCGCAACCATAGCGGCCAAAATCCCCAGTGCAACTTTGTCAGATATTCTAAGACGATCCAAAATCCTATGTGCAAGCCCAAAGTAAACCAGCACTGAAACAATAACAAGCGCAATTATTCCCAATGGAAACCTGGTCATATAAACTCTCCTTTCAAAAATGTGTTTGTAATGGATGCATACTCTAGAGTTCCCTGCTCCATTGGGATTTATGCAAAATCTCTCAAAGCGCGGACTAACTGTTTGGTCTGGTCAGGTAATCTTTTCCCGAAACAAAAAATATATTGATTGTAGGTTCTCGAAAATGACCAGAAATTTAAAATGGTCATATCTGGAGCCCAATCAAAAGATAAGTGGGGTGTGCCAATGCCGCTGTCTATCAAGGATACCTGGAAGGTTGCCACAACCTTTATAGGTACAATCGTGGGGGCAGGCTTTGCATCAGGACAGGAAATTTTAAAGTTTTTCGGCCACTTTGGTCCGCCAGGGATTCTCGGTATTTTGCTAAGCTGCATCATCTTCTGTGCCGGGGGAACCCTCATCATGGTTCTCGGTCATCAGCTGAGAGCCAGCTCCTTCGGTGATGTTGTCATATATGTCTGTGGCAGCAGGCTGGGCCGTGTGGTTGACCTTGTGCTCGGGGTATTCCTGTTCGGCAGCCTCAGTGTGATGCTGGCCGGTTCTGGAGCAGTACTCTGCCAACAGTGGGGTTTGCCATACTGGCTGGGAACACTGTTTACCCTGATAATCTCACTGGCTGTCGTCCTCTCCGGAATCCGGGGCATCATAAGCGCCAACTCGGTAGTTGTTCCCTTAATGATTACTATATGTCTTCTGGCCATTGTTCCGGCCATATCCGGCGACAGGCTTCTGGCCATATGTTCGGATTTCCGTCCTGTCTCCGCGGGAGCTTCTAGCCTGTGGTATGTCTCTGCCCTGCTTTATGCCGCCTATAATCTGACCCTTGGTGTATCTGTACTGGCCCCTTTGGGCAATGAAATAAAAGACCGCCGTTCCCTTGTCTTCGGCGGTGTTTTTGGCGGTCTTGGACTTGGTGGGCTGGCAATGCTGATTAACCTTGCCATCCTCAGCCACTACCCGGCTTCAGCCGGTTATGAAATTCCCAGCCTCTTTGTAGCCGGGTCAATGACCGCAGTCATACAGGCTGTTTTTTCCTTTGTCCTCTGGGCTGAAATTTTCACAACTATCATCGGCACTATCTATGGCCTTGCAGCCAGGATTACAGCTAATACCAGATTCGGTTACTTAAGTGTGACCATTGTACTCCTGTTAGGGGCGCTGGTCCTTAGCCAGTTCGGATTTTCCGGTCTGGTGGGCACATTGTACCCGTTGTTTGGCTATGTTTCGCTGGTCTTCCTGATCTGCCTTTTTTCATACCCACTTATAAAGAAGAGTTAATCCCCAGGCTGACCTTCTCCTGCACTGCCGTTACCGGTGGGACTTCCTGCATTGGGCGCAGTACTGCCCGCTGCACCGGATGAGCCTGTTCCCTGGCGGGTTTCGCGGACTCCCGGCTGTGCAGTTCCTGAAGTCCGTTTAAGATCAACCGGCAGGTGGCTCAGTTTAGTTACCAGCCCTTCCGGTATTTGCACCGTATAGAGCTTTATTTGATCATTTTTAACCTGTTCCCTGACAGCGATGATTTTATTGGTTAATTCTGGGGAGACCTCCTGGCTTAAGACAAAATCGACGCTGCCTTCTTTGAGGCCGTATGCAGCCCTGCCACCTGAAACACCGTTTTTCAGTATCCCGGCGGCAGCAGTATAAACCGCTTTTTCGGGTTTCTGCACAACTGCACTATAAACATTCGAGGACATTGTTTCCAGCAGCTGCCGGTCATTGGCGAGGGCAATTTTGCGCCTTTCTGCAGCCGCTCCGGCTAAACCCTTGCCAAGGCTGCCGGCTGCCGTAAAAACCACATCACTCCCCGCGTCATACAGCTTGTTCCCCAGTTCTTTACCACGTTCCGGTTCCGCGGCAGCCTCTTTGGTAACCCCTGCATAGACAGCAACAACCTTTACCTGTTTCCCTTCAGCCAGATTAATATACTGGACACCCTGGGCAAAGGCTTTCTCCTGCCTGGTATCAGTCAGTTCCCCTCCGATATAGCCAACGAGGTTTGTTTTGGTCAGAGATGCCGCAGCAACTCCGGCCAGAAAAACGCCTTCATCATCACCGATTTTTATACTTAAAACATTTGGCTGGTCTACTTCGCCCTCGATAATGGCAAACGCCGTATCCGGGTATTCAGGCGCTAAACGGCTAAGATCCTCCTGCAGCTCCGGGCCGACGGCAATTATGAGGTCATGGCCGTTCTCAGCCAGAAACCTAATTGTTTCGGCATTGTTCACCAGGTCGCCGGGTGACAATATGGTGTACTCCAAACCCTGCTCTCCGGCTAATCCCTTCACGCTTGAAGCTGCAGCAGCATTTAATAACCCTCCGGTCTTCTCCGCAGACCCCAGAATAACCCCGATGCTTTCCGGTCCGCGAGAGCCATACTGCTTATATTCCTGTTTGTCAGAAGCAGCCTTCCCGGAGCAGCCGCCAATGATAGAAATTACTACCACCAGTAAACCAAATATTACCACACGTCTAAACGCCATCTTTTCCCCCTCCTGCTATGGCTCATCCCCAAAGGTTCTGATAAACTGTTCCATTGTCATTAATAGCGCCCTTGGCTTACTTCCTTCATATTTTCCAACAATCCCGCGTTCTTCCATCATGTCTATCAGCCTGGCCGCTCTGGCATACCCAATCCGTAATCGCCGTTGCAGCATGGAAATAGATGCCTGACCGCTTTCAATCAATATCTGGACCGCCTCTTTAAACAGCTCGTCTACCTCACCGCTGTCCTTAGCGCTGTGAGAATCATCCTGGATAACCCCTTCCTCAAATTGCGGGACTCCCTGCTGTTTAAGGTGAGAAACAAGGGCTTCCACTTCCTTGTCTGACATAAACGCTCCCTGAACCCTGATAGGCTTGACAGCCCCGACAGGGAAGAAAAGCATATCCCCTTTGCCCAGCAGCTTTTCGGCGCCGGCCATATCAAGAATGGTCCTGGAATCTGTCTGTGAGGATACGGCAAAGGCAATCCGCGAAGGAATATTTGCCTTAATCAATCCTGTAATTACATCAACCGAGGGTCTCTGGGTGGCCACTACCAGATGCATGCCTGCAGCCCTGGCCATCTGGGCCAGGCGGCATATGGCATCCTCCACATCGGCAGGCGCCACCATCATCAAGTCAGCCAGTTCATCAATAACTACCATGATAAAGGGCATAAATCCCGATTCATACTCTGCATTCCCAGCCTTCACAGCTTGATTAAACCTGTATATATCCTTTACCCCTGATCTGGCAAAGTGTTCATATCTCTTTTCCATCTCCCGGACAGCCCACCTCAGTGAAGTAGCTGCCTTCTTGGAATCAGTGACAACAGGTGAAATAAGGTGTGGAATTCCGTTGTACGTTGTCAGTTCAACCATTTTGGGGTCAATCATGAGGAGCTTAACCTCATCAGGTCTGGCCCTGAAAAGTATACTTGCTATCAGGGTGTTCATACACACACTCTTACCTGACCCGGTGGCCCCGGCAATGAGGAGGTGAGGCATCTGGGCCAGATCAGCCAGTATAGTTGTCCCGGCAATATCCTTGCCCAGAACAAAGGCAAGCTTGGAAGAGGCCTTAGCAAACTCCTCAGACTCTAAAAGCTCGCGCATAGTTACAACCGAAATCTCTTTATTGGGGACCTCTATACCCACCGCTGCTTTGCCGGGTATCGGCGCCTCTATACGGACACCTGATGCTGCCAGCCCCAGTGATATATCATCTGCCAGATTTACAATCCGGCTTACCTTCACACCGGGTGCAGGCTGGATCTCATACCTTGTTATTGCGGGTCCTCTGGACACCTGGGTTACTTTGGCCTTGACACCAAAGCTTTCAAGAGTGTCCTCCAATATTCTTACATTATCTGTGATATCTTTATTCATCCTGGGGCTTCTGGTTTTCGTATTCTTTGAAAACAGTGTCAGTGGAGGAAGGCTGAAGTTCGAGGTTGAACTTGTTGGTAACTGGGGAGTTCCATCTTTTTGACTTTCAGTTTTTTTGCTTCTTGTTTTTCTCTCTTCAATACTGATTACGTCAGCCCGCTCCCTGTTCTCTTCATTTGCAAGAATCTTTTCAATAGGTTCCGGATATATATTTATCTTGGGAAAATCATCTTCTTCGGCCTTTACCGTGATATCTTCATCTTGCTCCTTCCCGAAATTGAAAATGCTGCTGTCAAAAAGTACCCGGCGTTTCTCAGGCGTCTTTTTGGGCAAAACCTCAGGGACTGTATCTTCATCATCTTCCTCGACCTCGGTAAATATAAAACCTGAGACCATATCCCTAATGCGGTTCCATATCATTACTGCCTGACCGCTGACAAATTTCCACATGGTAGGAAAGGATATATTTGTGGTCAGCATCACGGCAATTACCACAAGGGCGACCAGAATTATGTAGGTCCCTGTTCTGCCAAAAGCCGTAAGGAGAATAGCAGACAATACCCCGCCGATTATCCCGCCGCCCTCGCCCTGAATTCCGACCTTGGTTAAATCCTTTTGGGCAGTATCCAACTGTAAATGTAAAAGTACCAGTACAAGGGCAAAAAGCAGGGCGACCCCGACCAGCATTTCCTTTTCAAACCTTGCCTTGTGCCACTCCATCATCATTTTTACGCCCAGAAAGGCAATTACAAGGGGAAATACATACTTTCCTTCCCCTGCTACTACATTAACTGCTTTAACCACAAACTCCCCAACCACTCCTGTTGAATTTGAAAACAGGCTGACAAAGGAAAGGACTGCAAAAGTCAGGCAGCCAATGCCAACTATTTGATAAAATCTATTTCTCTGCCGGTCCGAAGCCTTTGCCATATAAAAAGTCACCTCAACATTAATAAATTCTACATTCTCGAATCAATTCCTCTTGTGCCGGCCAGAAAAGTAAAGGAGAGCTGATGCCATCAGCTACTGATAACCCCATTTTTTTCGATTAGTTAAGGCAGGGGTAGATATATTCCTCCGGCGGGCAACATCTCCGCCTTCCGGAACACATCTACCCCTGTCTCAATTGGCATTCACAAAATCAATGTCACTATTAGAAGGCTAATGGCATCAGCCCTCATCTTTAATCCAGCTTAAAGAAGAGCCAAATGAACCTACAGTCTTCCAGTCAACTGGAGCGCTATTACCACTATACTGAGCCCCCAGACATAATAAGCAAAACCTCTCATACTCCCTTTCTGCAGGACCCTGATCATAAATTTAATGGCCCAATAGCCGGACACAGCAGCTACCAGAGGACCGATGAGATAAGGCAGTCCCATTCCGGCCGGCAGACTTTGGAGGTCTTTGAGATCCAAAATGGTAGCCCCCGCTATTGCAGGTATGGATACCAGAAAGGAAAACCGCGCCGCAGTCTCCCGGTCAATTCCCCTAAATAATGACCCGGCAATGGTGAGCCCGGAACGCGAAATAGCTGGCAGAATTGCAACCCCCTGCATTGTCCCAACAAGCACCGCATCCAAATACGAGATATCCTCCATTTGTTTGCCGCGATCCCTGGCTTTGTCAGCAAACCATATAATGAGACCGGTGAGGATGAACTCAATTCCCAGAGTACTTCCAGATTCAAAAAGCCTTTCAAAAAAATCTTTAAAGGTCAGCCCAATTATTCCTGTTGGAATTGTCGCCACCAGGAGGAGGGCTGTCAGCTTCTGCCAGGGGCGTTTGAGTATTGATATGATATCATTCCGGAACACACCAATTACTGCAACCAGTGTTCCCAAGTGTAACAGAACATCAAAAGTGAGGACACCCTCTTCAACCCCCAGCAGTTTCTGAAACAAAACCAGGTGACCTGAACTGCTGATAGGCAGAAACTCCGTCAGACCCTGAATTACTCCAAGAATTATGGATTCTAGAATACCCATGTGACAACTCCTTTAAAAAAGTAGTAAGTAGCCAGTAGTCAGTAGTCAGAATCAAAAATGAGCTGAATGCTAAGGATACATGCTTCACGCATTTAACCAAAATCGCCTGGCAACGCCTGCCGACTTTACTGCTGAAGAAGTAACGGCTACAATGAACATTATAGAGAATTTCCAGGATAAAATCAAATGAAAAAAACGGCGACACCCAATCGGATAACCGCCGTCCCACACTCTCTGTCCATTCCTTGTCTCCTGTCTCCTGTCTCCCGTCTCCTGTCTCCTGCCTCCTGCCTCCTGTCTCCTGTCTCCTGTCTCCTGTCTCCTGCCTCCTGTCTCCTGTCTCCTGTCTCCTGTCTCCTGTCTCCTGCCTCCTGCCTCCTGTCTCCTGTCTCCTGCCTCCTGTCTCCTGCCTCCTGCCTCCTGTCTCCTGTCTCCTGTCTCCTGCCTCCTGTCTCCTGTCTCCTGTCTCCTGTCTCCTGTCTCCTGTCTCCTGCCTCCTGCCTCCTGTCTCCTGTTTCCTGTCTCCTGTCTCCTGTCTCCTGTCTCCTGTCTCCTGCCTCCTGTCTCCTGCCTCCTGTCTCCTGCCTCCTGTCTCCTGCCTCCTGCCTCCTGTCAATTATCCGCAAACTGTGGCACGAACCTAAGCTCAGTGCCCGGCTGATATTCGTTTTTTAGGTAATCCATGGGATTGGTGCTGATCAGCCGTACAATCCTGCACCTGTCAAGACCACACTGTTCAACCTGAAGTTTAACCCCCTGGACTTCCAATTCCTGATATTGCGGCCCGGTTCTGTCAATACCCTCAAGAACCATTTCTATTGGCAGCGGAGTATATATTAGTGTCATTGCACCAGTCCCCCTGAATTTCTGCCTTCTTCAATCAACTGGTTGAGCTTTTTGACAGCATGGGAGATTCCTCCTACTTCATTAATCAGGCCGGCTTCTACAGCATCTTTGCCTATCAGAACCGTACCAATGTCCCGGGCCAAGTCCCCAGTCCGGAACATCAACTCCCTAATCTTGTTATCGGTAACCTGTGAATGCCTGGTAAGAAAGTTTACCACTCTGTCCTGCATTTTATCCAGATACTCATATGTTTGGGGTACTCCGATAACAAGTCCGGTAAGCCTGATTGGGTGTATTGTCATGCTTGCAGTTTCCGCAATATATGAGTAATTGGAGGAAACGGCGATGGGAACCCCAATACTGTGTCCACCACCCAGCACTAGTGACACAGTGGCTTTGGACATGCTAGTTATCATTTCAGCAATTGCCAGACCTGCCTCCACATCCCCGCCAACAGTATTTAACACAATCAGAACCCCTTCAATTTCAGGATTCTCTTCCAAAGCAACCAATTGTGGTATTATGTGCTCGTACTTTGTTGTCTTATTTTGCGGTGGCAGCACCAAGTGACCTTCTATCTGACCTACAATGGTCATACAGTGAATATTGGTCTTGGTCTGGGGCACAGTCATCTGTCCCAGTTCTTTTATGGTATCAACAACATCCCCCTTTTTATTAGCTGCCTGCTTTGTTTTTCTAACCCGCTGAGGTTCAGCCTGTGGCTCCCCGCCGGGCAATGGAGGTATCCCCGGTTCACCTTCGGTTCCCGGTGTCCCCGGAGGCACAGGTGACTGGGGATTATAATAGTTGGGGTCAAACGGTGTCTGTCCCCCTGTAAAAGGAAACCGTCCCGGTACGGAACCGTCGGAATTCATCGGCCCGGGGTAACGCGTCCAGTAATATTCAGACATCTAATCACGCTCCTGATATTATTTCCCCCTTAGTATGTTACAGTTGTTAACAAATTACTCAGCGAATTATCATTAGTATCATTACAGCCTCAATCATATTACAGCATCAATCAAACTTTTAAATTTTTACCATTAAGTTTTCACTGCATAGAATGTCGTATTATGGTAAAATGTGAAATAAGAAAAAGAACCGGAGAACAGAAGCAGCGAAAGTTGAGATACTAAATAACAGGGGGAAACTAGATGAAGCATTACAAAGGTTACATAATCTATCTATTAATAATCTCCCTGGTCTCCCTGATTATTGTTATTGAATACAACAGTTTTAAAAATAACAGAGGCATAGTAAGAACTGAACTTACAGCACAACAGGGCATACTTGATTTAACTGATTGGGATTTTGCTAATTACCCATTACACTCACTTGACGGCGAATGGTTATTTTTCTATCAACAGTTTGTCAAACCTGATAACAAAGAGAGTTCAGCTCATGGAGTTATTACTGTCCCCGGTTTATGGAATTCCTTTGAATATAACGGGGCAAAAATTGGTTCATCCGGTTACGGTACATATAAACTAAAGGTTTTACTTCCCTCTGATTCCAAAGAAAAACTAGCCCTGAAAGTACCTGATATGTCCTGCAGCTACCGTCTTTTTATAAACGGTGAAGAGATATCCTCCAATGGCATTGTGGGGACATCACCGACAGAAGAACTCCCCCAATGGAAGCCCTTGATTAGGAGTTTAAACACTAATTCCAGCCAACTGGATATTGTGATTCACGTTTCTAACTTTCACCATGTGAAGGGCGGCATCTGGGAGTCCATTGTACTGGGCACCGAAGCAGCGGTTTACAAAAACCGGGAATTGAACCTCCTGCTTAGCTTTATTCTGATTGGCGTGTTGTTCATTTCAGTTCTTTATTACCTGGTCATTTTTTCAGTAATGCAAAACGATATGACCAGTCTGTATCTGGCCATGTTTTCTCTAATGGCCGGTTTAAGGGAGCTATTAGTCAGAGAGGTGGTCATTTTTTTACTGTTTCCAAATACATCCTTCAACCTCATATCAAAGCTGGAATACATTACAGTCCCCTCAGGGCCTGTTCTCCTGGCATTATCATTGTACAGCCTGTACCAGGCAGAATTCCCCAAGAAGGTTTTATATACTATTGTAACTGTTTTTTCGGTTTACATAATTATTATCATTTTTACCCCCTTAAAAATATTTGGGCCTCTGATGCACTTGTATTTGATTCTTTTCGTCATTGCCTTTATTTATTTGATTACCGTTATTGCCGCTGCTGCCAAAAAAAAGAAGCCGGGTGCAGGTACGCTGCTTTTTGGTACCTGTTTCCTGCTTCTAACTGCTTTGATAGATATGGGTTATGTTTACAAGGTTCATAATAATTATGACCTGGCTTATACATTTTCCATCGGACTCATTATTTTTATTCTTTGTCAAATGCACTCATTATCTTTATATATAGCAGATGTTTTTCAACAGGCACAGCGATTGGCTAAAGCAGAGATGGCTTTTTTACAGGCACAGATTGTCCCGCATTTTTTGTATAACACCCTGAATACCATCATCCATCTCACCAGGGAATCGCCGGAAAAGGCCCGCAGCCTGCTTACAGAATTAAGCAATTATCTTCATGGCAAATTTAATTTTGACTTATATCATAAAAACACATCTGTCTCTCTTGAATACGAGCTGGGTATTGTAAAATCCTATCTGGCAATCGAGTCAGTCCGGTTTAATGACCGCTTGAAAGTAAATTATCAGGTAGAGGAACAGGCCCTAAACTATAAGATATTACCGTTTCTCCTCCAGCCGCTGGTAGAAAATGCGGTCAAACACGGTTTCAGAAATAATCCTGAAGCTTGCATTATAGTTATTTCCGCGTTTTTTCAAGAAAACAACTTAATGCTCTCAGTTTCTGATAACGGATTGGGAATGCCAAAAGCTAAAATACTGGCACTGACAAAAGGTGATTCTAAAGAGCTCGGGACCGGTCTTAATAATATAAATCAGCGCTTGAATGTTGCTTATGGAACCGGTTTAAGTATTACCAGCGCAATAAATACGGGTACCACTATTAATATAAAGATCCCGTTAAGTAATATAAGCATCCCGTTAAGGAGTGAGCAAAGCTATGTTAAAAGCAATGCTGGTTGATGATGAGGTATTTGCCCTTAAGGAACTGCAATTACAACTGGAAAGCCTTCCTAATATTCAAATAGCAGGCTCTTTTACCAATCCCTTTGAAGGCTTCTTCAATATATCTGTACTAAATCCCGATGTAGTCTTTTTGGATATTGACATGCCTGAAGTCAGCGGCATTTACCTGGCAGAACAGATTATGACCACCCATCCCGAGGTGGAAATCATTTTTGTCACAGCCTTTGATCAGTATGCCCTGGATGCCTTTGAACTCAATGCTGTGGATTATATCCTCAAGCCCGTTACATTGGAAAGGATCCAAAAGGCCGTCTCCAGGCTGGAAGAAAAAATTGAAAAAAACATTGCTACTGACTTCTGTTCCTTAAGCAATCAATATGAGGAGTCGGTGAAAAAGTTCTTTATTTATGAAGAAGATAATATTATCCTCCTGAGCTTTAGAGATATCTACTATATTGAGGCTCTCAATAAATCTGCCCGCATTCGCACTCAGGGCAGGTCTTATAACTCCGGTCATCCCCTTCATTATTTTGAAAACAAACTAAAAAACCTTAACTTTTTCCGGCCCCATCGAGGTTATCTGGTTAATCTTGAAAAAATTGCCGAAATTATCCCGAAAATTAATTACTCTTTTGATATCAAGCTGACCGGTATTGATGATTTAATTCCGGTCAGCAGGGCTAATGTCAAGCTGCTGAAACAATTGCTGGAGCTTTAACTATTAGGTAACGGTTACATTAATCTCCCACATATTCCCATCCATTCTGTTGATCATCAGGGTATATGCGCCTGCTGCAGTTGCCTGGGCCGGATTTGCGATGACTAAGTCGGCACTGCCTGCTGCTTTTGTTACGGTAACATCAATTAATGTTGTCGCATTGTCATTCATCATGCAAGAATATATACTTCCATCATCTGCCGTAAACCCTGCCAAAACATCATTGCCTGCTGCATCTGTCATTGCCGTAATTGTTATTGTCGCACTTGCATCCGTATTGGCAAATGATGCTGAACCCGGACTGATTGCCCGCTGTGAAGCCACTACATTCACAGGTAATTCCACAGAGTCAGTGACACCCGCTACTGCTATAGTCAGGGTGTGATTTGCCACTGTTAATAGATTTATCGGGAAATTAACTGCCCCGCCTGTAAAAGTAAGTGTACCATTAAATACTTCTCCATCGGCCTGATTGCTGGTTACGGTAACATTGATATCTCCGGAGAGATTATTACCTGATGTATCTTTGGCTCCCGTTATTGCCAGGCCAAAGATGATTCCCTGGATTTTGTCCCCGGCCTCTACTAAGCCTGCGCTGAATTCGGAAAGGTCGGCATCTGCCGGTACTGAGCCTACGGTCACAGTAATTGTTACATTGCCTGTACTGTCTATGGTTCCGTCATTTGCTTTGACTATAATAGTTACGTCCTGGTCAGCCTGTGCTCCTGCAGGGGTATATGTAATGCCGGCTCCATCTGTCACCACATCGCCTGATACATCATTCAGACTTTCATCTTCTGCCGATACCACTACATAGGTTAATTCATCTGCATCAATATCTTCAAACCAGCCTGCCATATTGCCGGAGTACGCTGCAGCTGCCGGATTACCGCTGACTGCCGCCGGTGTCGCATTTCCGGTTTGTACAGCCTGGCCAGCCACTGCTGTGGGTGCATCATTAATCGGATTAATTGTCACATTCACTGTTGCTGTTGTTATGCCACCCTTGCCATCACCTATTTCATACATGAAACTGTCTGCTCCGTTGTAATTGGTATTTGGAGTGTACTGCAACTTGTTGTCTATCCATACTACTGAACCATGGACACCCTGAGTTTCTCCTGTAATAATCAGAGTATCGCCATCTATATCAGTATCATTTAGCAATACATCAATTAGTACGGTACTGTCTTCGTCTACAACTGCTGAATCGTTAGCTGCCACCGGCTGATCATTTACCGGAGTTACTGTCACATTTACTGTTGCTGTCACTGTGCCTCCATTGCCATCACTTATTGTGTAGCTAAAGCTGTCTGCTCCATTGTAATTAGCATCCGGTGTATACCTTAAACTGTCTCCTTCCTGTGCCACTGTACCATTTGTTCCCTGGGCAAACCCTGCAATACTCAATGTATCACCATCTACATCTGTATCATTTACCAGTACATCAACCAATGTCGTACTATCTTCGTTTACAGTTACCGTTTCGTTAGCTGCCACCGGCTCATCATTAATTGAATTGATTGTCACATTCACTGTTGCTGTCGCTGTGCCTCCATTGCCATCACTTATTCCATAGCTAAAGCTGTCTGTTCCATGGTAATTGGCGGTCGGAGTATAGCGCAGCTTATTGTCTGCTAGTTCTACTGTACCATGGCTGCCCTGGGGAAATTCCGCAATACTTAGAGTATCACCATCTACGTCTGTGTCATTTGCCAATACAGCAATAACCACGTTACCATCTTCGTCTACAACTGCTGAATCGTTAGCTGCCACCGGCTGATCATTTACCGGAGTTACTGTCACATTTACTGTTGCTGTCACTGTGCCTCCATTGCCATCACTTATTGTGTAGCTAAAGCTGTCTGCTCCATTGTAATTAGCATCCGGTGTATACCTTAAACTGTCTCCTTCCTGTGCCACTGTACCATTTGTTCCCTGGGCAAACCCTGCAATACTCAATGTATCACCATCTACATCTGTATCATTTACCAGTACATCAACCAATGTCGTACTATCTTCGTTTACAGTTACCGTTTCGTTAGCTGCCACCGGCTCATCATTAATTGAATTAATTGTCACATTCACTGTTGCTGTCGCTGTGCCGCCATTGCCATCACTTATTGTGTAGCCGAAGTTGTCTGCTCCGTTGTAATCAGCATCCGGTGTATACTTTAAGCTGTTTCCTTCCTGTACTACTGTACCATTTGTGCCCTGATCAAACCCTGTAATGCTTAGAGTGTCACCATCTGCATCTGTATCATTTGCCAATACAGCGACAAGTAAGTTACCATCTTCGTCTAAAGTAACTGAATCATCAACTGCTGCCGGAATGTTATTTAGTTCAACCGCTACGGTTACTGCCTTGGCAGGCATTGTAAAAGTATAGCTTTCTCCTGCAATTAGTTCAGTTGTCGAAATGGCAGCACTTTCTGTATCTGTTACCGTAATTGACTTGAGATACTTGCCGGCTTCTATATCGGCAATATTCACAGTTACGGTTGCACCTTCCTCTGCTTCATCGACCGGGTCAGTGGTGAGAACAGCGGTTCCTCCTGCTGTGCTCGTCGTGATGCTGTATGTGGCTGCTTCAACTACAAAGCTAACGGTAAAAGACTCGCTGACACCATTGTCTGAGGTTACATTGACATCGGCAGTGTAACTTCCGACTGCCAGCCCGTCTTTTGGAACTACTGTAAATGTTGTCGATGATACTCCTGCATTCAGTGTTGCGGCTTGCGGCTGAGTAATTGTAAAGCTGTCTGCATTAATTCCGCTTAATGCCACTGCCAGGTTGGTAATATCACCTGTCCCGGTTCTGGTTACAGTAATTTCTGCCGGAGTCTCCGGTCCATAACCCTCTGTTAAAGTACCTAAGTCTGTTGGATCAGATGCACTCAATTCAATACTGTAAGTCAGAGCTCTGGCATACACACTGTATATTTCCTCGAATCCGTTCTCTGCAATCACCCACACCATAATCCGGTCATTTTCACTGATAATCTCCGTTGCCGCATCTACAACCGGAATATTGTTTTTAAATATTCCATTTACCACCGCTTTTGGATCTCTGGGTTCTGCCACAATACCGGCAAAATCCGTAAAGTCCTCAACAAATAAATCAGCTCCATTGTAATTTCCATCGGGGGGGAAACCAATTGCCATACCTTCGAGTCCGGTTGCATCCATCCCGCCTATGGTGAAAACACTTAAGCTTACATCACTGCTTTTTTCTCCCTCAGGTACTGTCACCTCAGCTGCTGTCCCCGCGTTATAGCCAGTCCTGGCTGCACATCTCACATTATAAGTCCCTGCAGACAGACCCGTGATCTCTGTCCCGGTTACAGCAGTCCACTCTGTATCAGTTGACAGCTTGTATTCCATAGTATTATCCACACCGAGAATCTTCCCATCACTGCCTTCAAACCTGCCCGGAGCCACACCCAAAAGGCCTGTAGGAGCATCCTGGTCCTGATTCGGTGTTGTTTGAGAACCACCGGATGACCCGGAAGTAGTTGTTGTTACGGCAACTGTTGAGCCTTCAGCTTCTTCTGCCATCACAACTGTGCCAATAGTACCCTTTCCTGTTACTGAGGCTAGGGCAGAGACCTCCAGTTTTGTTACTTTAGTATTTCCGGAAACAGTAATATTTGCGTTGACTGCAGTTTCTGTGATGTTCAAATTCTCAACACTGCCGCCAACAAGAGAAACTCTGGCTCCTTCCTGCTCTATGCTGACTGTGCCGAATTTCCCGGTTAAGATTACTTCTTCATCTCCGGTTACAAATACAGTGGTAATACCTGTACTCTTATCAGTAAGAGCATCTGTTTCCAGTCTGGCGCCGCTTGCCAGGCTGACAATCTTAATATTTGTATTGCCATGTGCCACTACTCTTACCTTACCGTTTTTCTTCTGAACAACTACCTTATTTAAAGTACTGTCTGTAAAAATGATACTGTTTTCGCCACCACCAGTAATCACAGTCCTTCCCTCTACTGTGATATTGGTAAGGCGGGCATCCCCATCTCCAATTCCGGCTGTCAGCAGAAGGTCTCCCTCTATGATCATGTTTTTCAGGTTTACATTGGCTGCTGATATGGTTACATTTCCTTCTATTGTAACCACATCCTCTGAAGCTCCAAAGACACCTTCTTTATTATAAAGCTCGCCAACCGCCCTGTTTAAAATAACTACTGCTTCGGCCCTGGTAGTGTCCCGGTCTGGTTTGAAAGTCGTATCAGGATAGCCTTCAACATATCCTGCTGCCACTACTGCATTAACCTCTTCTTTACTCCATGAACCGATATTCCCATAATCCTGAAAGCCATCGACAGGCCTGTTTTGCTTTTCCGCCTCAAGTTTCAGCAGCCTAAATAAAATTACCGATACTTCCTGGCGGCTTATTTTTCTATTGGGACTCATTGTACCACCGGTATCGCCTGTTATGTATCCTGCCTCGACCGCTCTGGCAATTTCGTCGTAATACCAGCCTTCTTTCTTTACATCCGGGAAATTAATGTCTGCTTGATCTTTAAAGCCCATGACCCTGTTAACCATTGTCAAGAATTCTGCCCGGGTAACAGGGTTGTCCGGCTTAAAGGCACCGTCCGGATAGCCTGAGGCCAGGCTGCCATCCAGCCATTCACTAATCACAGCACCTGCCCAGTGTTCCTTGACATCATTAGCTTCTGATGCAAACGCACCCGGCGAAATTAATGTGATTAGTGAAATTATCATCATGCCCAATATAAAACTTTGCAGAAACCTTTTTCTTCCAAATCCGCTTGTTCGCATATTAACCTCCCCTTCCATTAATTATGAAGTTTTTAATTTATCAAATAATGTGTATTCACTTTATTTTACCTTGAACTTTGTCTTATTTTATCTTTTTAATACCGAAACAGCATTAATATGGCGTAAAACGTCAAAATAGCAGCCTGAAAAACAAACGCAAAAAAGCCGCATCAACTGCGGCTTTCAGCGTTTGTGAATTTCACCTGAAACTCACCATATTAAACTTCCATGATGATTGGTAGTATCATTGGTCTTCTTCTGGTTTTCTCATACAGGTATTTACTTGTGGCATCCCTTACATTGGACTTAATTGAAGCCCATTCGGTAATGCCCTTTTCTTCACATTTTTCGAGAGCCTGCTTTACCTTTTCCTTGGCTTCCTCAATCAGCTGCTCTGATTCACGCACATAGACAAATCCCCTGGAAACAATGTCCGGACCGGCTACTACGGTACCGCTCTGCTTTTCAATTGTAACAACGACTATTAAGATACCGTCCTGGGAAAGCTGCTTGCGGTCGCGCAGGACAATATTGCCCACATCACCGACTCCAAGTCCGTCAACCAAGACTCTTCCTGCTGTTACCCGACCGTTAAGCCGCGCGGAGTTTCTCTTGAATTCCAGGACATGTCCATTCTCGACCACAAAAATATTGCTGCGCGGTATCCCTATCTCTGCGGCCAAATTGGCGTGTCTGATCAGATGTCTATATTCCCCGTGAACCGGAACAAAGAATTTTGGCTTAACCAGATTCATCATCATCTTAAGCTCTTCCTGACTGGGGTGGCCTGATACATGGATTCCGGAAAAAGATTCGTATATTACGTCTGCTCCCTGTTTAAAGAGGTGGTCTATGGTACGGGCGACCAGTTTTTCATTTCCCGGGATCGGCGAAGCAGAAATAATGACCGTATCTCCGGGAATGATTTCTACCTGGCGGTGATCACTCATTGCCATTCTCGTTAAGGCCGACATTGGTTCACCCTGGCTTCCGGTAGTTAAAATAGTTACTTTATGTGCCGGTAAACGATTAATCTCATCAAGCTCAACAAAGAGTTCTTTGGGGAAATCCATGTAACCCAGCTCTGAAGCAATTGTGACAACATTCACCATACTGCGGCCAGCAATGGCCACTTTCCTGTCATACTTAAAAGCGGTGGCAATAGCCTGCTGCAACCGGTGTACATTCGACGCAAATGAAGCCACAATAATTCTTCCCTGAGCCGCTCTAAAGGTCTCGTCAAAGGTGTTACCCACTACTTTCTCAGACAGGGTATGCCCAGGCCGCTCCACATTGGTACTGTCAGATAACAATACCAGGACACCCTTCTGTCCCAGTTCAGCAAATTTCTGAAAATCTGTTATCTGCCCATCCACCGGTGTCTGGTCAAACTTAAAGTCACCGGTATGCAGCACTGTGCCAATTGGAGTATGTATCGCAATAGAAACCGCATCCGGAATACTGTGGCTGACCCTGATAAATTCGACCTTGAATGGGCCGATTTCCACAACATCCCTCGGTTTCACCGTATTCAGTGATACTCCTCCGGCAACATTGTTTTCCTTAAGTTTCCCCTGTAACAAACCAAGCGTCAGTTTAGTCCCGTACACCGGTACATTTATTCTTCTAAGCACATAAGGAAGCGCGCCGATATGGTCTTCATGACCATGGGTTAGTACAATTCCCCTTACAATATCCTTGTTTTCCAGAAGATAAGTAATATCAGGAATTACGATATCAATTCCCAGCATCTCTTCTTCGGGAAACATCAAACCTGAGTCAACAACCAAAATATTTTCTCCGTACTTCACAACCATCATGTTTTTTCCGATTTCCCCCATGCCTCCAAGGGGGATTAACGATAATTTCGAATCTCTTGCCATTCCTACACCTCCTGAACACAAAAAAACACGCTAAAACTGGTAGTTTGATTAATGATTGAGAAAACCAGAAGAAGCAGGAGAAAAATATTGGTTTTGTCCGCCCGACTCTCAGGTTACAAAAGATAGCCGCCCATAAACACCTGAAAATATTATACAGTATTTCCTTTTACTCCACAAGAGTTATATTTTGCTGTAATCGCTTTTCAGTTAGTACTATTATAGACACCTTCGGGCCCAAAAATACAGGGCCCACTAATGTTCCGCAAAGCTATTCTCCATTACGGCTATTGTCTTGTAAACCGAATCCCGGTTCCCCACAAACATAATCAGGTCACCGCTCTGTAATACGGTATTCCCGTGAGGGATAATGTTTTCACCGTTACGGTTTACCGACATAATCAGGGTATCCCCCGGGAGTCTGATATCCTTCAGCCGCTTATCGGCAAAAGCTGCATTTGCCAGCACAGCCTCTTCCACCAGCAGGTTATCCTCACTCTCTGTCACCAGCGAAAAAGCTGCCGGGTGAATAACCAGGTTTTCCAACACTATGAGTGTTGAAAAGGCCGGGCTGACAACCCTTACGCCAATGTCTTTAAAGTTTATGGTATTGACACCATTATTGACAACGGAAATAATATTTTTCAGCCCAAAGTCCCGGACCGCCATCCGGCATATCCTGAGATTCAGGTCATCATTGTTAGTGGTTATCAAGATAGTGTCTTCAGGTGTAATTCCGGCAGTCCGAAACCCTTCATCTGTAGTCGCATCAGCATAAAGGACGTTTAACCCGGCAATCTTGGCTTTTGCTCTCTGTTTGGCCCCAATATCTATCAGCGTGACTGATTCACCGCTTTTGGTCAGCCGTTCTCCCAGCAGTATCGAGGTATCAGCAGCGCCGATGATAAATACCCGCTTATCTGATACTTCCTTTTGAGGAGCGAACTTTTCAAACAACAGGGGTGAAACCAAACAGGTCACAATTGCTGACAATATGATAGCCCCATTGGTGTTTTCCGAGATTTCACCAAGTCTAAGGCCCACAGCGGCAGCAGCTATGATCAGGCTTAACCGTGAAGAGAGCAGAAAACCGGCGCTCAGAGCTTCCTTAGCAGAAAATGCAAACCGGAATAAGGCCGCCGGAACAATTTTCACCAGGTACAGGGCAGTAATTAAGAGTGGCAGCAATGTAAGAAAGCTGCCGCTTTTAGCCGCCTCCGCAATATTAAAAGTTGCCCCGACCAAAATAAAAAAGATGGGAATAAAAAAGCCATATCCGATTGCTTCCAGTTTTAGTATAAAGGCTTCTTCTCTCTTCTCCGAAACGAGGGAAACAATAGCTCCGGCAAGAAACGCTCCCAGAATAGCTTCAGAGCCCAGGTATTCGGAAAAAACAACAAAAATGAGTATCAGTGCAAAAGAACCCCTGACCCTGATCTGGGACGTGGCATCTGACAGCCTCTTAATCACATCAAGCCTGATTAAGATATTCGCCAGTTTGTAAAAAATGAAAAAAGCCAGGAAAAGGAATAACACCAGCAGTATATCCTTGATTTGACCGGAAGTAAGCATCAGCACCACAACAGTTATCAGGAGCATGGTCAGAAAATCAGCTATCAGGGCTGAAAGGAGTATGGTCTGACCAAAAGAAGTGTTTATAATACCTTTTTCCTTGAGTACAGGGACAACAATACCAAGTGAAGTTGTTGACAGTACCAGGGTCACCAGCCAAGGGCTCCTTATATAGCCTAGTTCAGTTAAGCCAATTGAGATCAAAAAAGAAAATATCAGGGTCAGTCCAAAAGTTCCAAAAGCCAGCAGCACCGGATTTGCCCCAGCGCTTTTTTTGCTCCTCAGGGCAAGGGCCAGGGTCTGGAAATCAATTTCCAGACCTGACAGAAACATCAGGTAAGTAAATCCAAATGCTGACAGAAACTCAAGAAGCGGCCCTGTTTCTATAAGATTGAAGCCGCTTACCCCCAGGATAAGGCCTGCCACAATTTCGCCGATTACCACAGGCAGCCGGATAAACCTGATATGGCTTGTTATAAATGGGACTATAAAAGCTGCCAGAATAATAATCAACAGGGAATAAAACATGTGTTCATTTGCCATAGCTCTTATCTTCCTTTTTATTAATAAATTAACCCAAACCCTCTCATTTAGTACTGAGAGAATTTGGGTATCAGTCACATAGTTATTTTAACAAATTTTCATTAGGCTTATCAAGCATTAAATCCCGGCAGGTTAAATTTTGTTGTATATTTCCAACAGTTTCCTGATTGCCCCTGTTTCCTCACCTGTTGCTTCAATCAGAGGAGGTCTGAGCCCGCCGACTTGAAATCCCATCAGGTTCATGGCTGTTTTCACCGGAATTGGGTTTGTGGTCAAAAACATGCCTTCAAATACGGGAATAAGGTCCAGGTGAATCTTTCTGGCAGTATCAATGTCACCTGCCATGAATGCCTTGACCATTGCCTGCAGTTCATTTCCCACAATATGGGCAACAACACTGATAACTCCATGCCCGCCCACACTAAGCATAGGTAATATGATGGCATCCTCACCACAGTATATCAGGAACTCTTCAGGGGTTTTGCGCCTGATTTCTCCTGCCAGTACCAGGCTTCCGGAAGCCTCCTTAACGGCAACAATATTTTCAACCTTTGCCAGTTCGGCAATAGTATCCGGCAACAAATGTGACGAGGTTCTGCCGGGGACGTTGTATAGTATTAACGGCAAATCTGTGGCCTCGGCCACTGTCCGAAAATGCTGATACATGCCTCTTTGAGGCGGTTTGTTATAATAGGGTGTAACCAGCATGGCGCCGTCTACGCCGACTTTTCCCGCTTCCCTGGTCAACGCCACTGAATCAGAGGTGACATTTGACCCTGTGCCGGCGATAACTTTCACCCTGCCGCCCACTTCATCCACCACGGCTTCAAAAAGCCTGATTTTCTCTTCTCTGGTGAGTGTGGGAGACTCACCCGTAGTTCCGGCCACAACTATACCGTCAGAACCATTATCCGCTAAATATCCGGCTAACTTCCTGGCCTGCCCGTAATCAACTTCCATACTGGAGTCAAAAGGGGTTACCATGGCAGTCAGCACTCGTCCAAAGTCTCTCACCACTTTTCCAACCTCCATACTATACTTATTCACCCAGAGCGAAATAATTATGCAGAGCCCTTATGGCTTTTTCCATATCATCCTGTTTTACCAGACACCAAATTGTGGAATGTGAATCAGCTGTCTGGAGTATCCCAATATCTTCAGCCACCAAGGCTTCAATAATACTGGCCATAACTCCCGGAACTCCAGCCATTCCGGCGCCCACTGCCGAAACCTTGGCACATTTTGGAGTAACAATAGGCGCAAACCCCATGTCTTCCAGAAGACCAACCGCTCTGCCGGCAATATCGTCTTTCACGGTATAAATTACCACATCGGGATGTATATTTATAAAGTCCACACTGATTCCGGCATTTGCCATTGCTTTAAATATTTTAAGCTGAGGGTACTCCGATGATGGAAATTCAGATGTGGTAATCTCAATCTGAGTTACATTGGGAATATGTGTAATACCTGAGATAATACGGTCCCGTTTGATTTCCACCCGCTTGTCATAGGAAGCAGTGACCAGGGTTCCCGGGGCATCGGAAAAGGTACACTTGACCCTGATGGGAATATTTTTTTGCATTGCAATTTCCACGGCACGGGGGTGAATCACCTTGGCCCCTTCATGGGCCAACTGGCATATTTCATTATACGTAATCTCATCAAGGGTTCTGGCGTTCTCAACTATCCGGGGATCAGCTGTCTTAATCCCATCCACATCAGTGTAAATATCAATTGCCTCAGCATTAAGTGCTACCCCCAGAGCCGCTGCGGTGGTGTCACTGCCCCCGCGTCCCAGGGTCGTAATCATGCCATTTTCTGTCTGCCCCTGAAAACCGGCCACGATAACAATAACTCTTTCAGAGACATATTGGTGAATCAGTTTGGGGTCAACTTTAACTATATGGGCATCAGTGTGCCCGTTATCGGTAATAATGCCGGCCTGGCCTCCTGTCAGAAAAACAGCCTTATGTCCCTGTCCTTCAAGGGTAGCCACCATGGTTACTCCAGAAATAATTTCACCACAGGCCATCAGATTATCCAAAGCCTCAGGAGAGATTGATGAATTAATACCCTCAACGAATTTTACCAGGGTATCAGTAGCATATGGGTCTCCCTGCCGTCCCATGGCTGAGACAACTACCACAGGAGCATATCCCTCATCTTTAGCGGCAATTATCTTACGGGCCACCTGTTCCCTCAGTTCAGGAGTAACCAGTGATGTCCCACCGAACTTCTGCACCAGGTATTTCACACAATCATCTCCTAAAAGCAGCCGTATTTTACCACCAGCTCCGCAATCTGGACAGCATTAGTGGCCGCGCCTTTACGCAGTTGGTCAGAGACTACCCACATATTCAGACCATTGGCGATTGAATTATCTTCTCTGATTCGTCCGACAAAAACCTCATCCCGGTCAGAGGTATACAGAGGCATGGGATATTCCCTCTTTCCGGGGTCATCCTGAACAATTATCCCGGGAGCTTTGGACAGTATTTCTTTCGCTTCTGCCGGTGTAATCCTGCGCTCTGTTTCAATATTTACCGACTCAGAATGGCTTCTAAATACAGGAACCCTAACAGTTGTCGCGGTTATCTCGATACTGTCATCATGCATTATCTTTTTGGTCTCATTGACCATTTTCCATTCCTCTTTGGTATAATCCATATCGGAAAAAACATCTATATGTGGAATGAGGTTAAAGGCAATCTGATGGGGGAAAACCTCCGGATTGATTTCCTGCTGTCCTTCGGCAAACATTTTCACCTGAGCGGCCAGTTCTTCGATAGCTTCCTTACCCGCCCCGGATACAGCCTGATATGTTGACACTACAACCCTTTTGATCCTGGCAGCATCGTGAATTACCTTAAGGGGAACCACCATTATGATTGTCGAACAGTTGGGATTGGCAATAATACCTTTATGCTGCCTGACATCCTCAGGGTTTACTTCAGGGACAACCAGAGGCACATCATTATCCATCCTGAAAGCGCTGCTGTTGTCAACAACCACAGCCCCTCGTTTGGCGGCTTCCCTGGCATACTCTTTACTGGCTGAGCCCCCGGCAAAAAGGGCGATATCAACACCCTCAAAAGCCTCATTAGCCGTAGCTGCTACTGTATAGTCCCTGCCCTCCCAATTTATTTTGGTACCGGCTGACCTTTCAGTGGCAAGAAGCTTCAGGCCTCCAACAGGAAAATTCCTCTCCCGCAGAATCTTCAATAACTCTTGTCCAACCGCGCCGGTGGCGCCTACGACCGCTAGATTAATTTTTTTCACAAATATCCCTCCGTAAATTGAATAAATATATATATTGTTCACACCGACGAGTACAAGTCAACTTGCCCGGCACACCCATCCCCAGAAATTATTCTTTTTAATATTGGATAATTACCGGTTGTAATTGTTTTCCCTTCAGGGCTGATTTTATGGCTTCGGCCACTAATGACATGTTTGCCACAAGGGAATTGGCCTTTACCTGTGGATTATCCTGTCCAAAGGGAACCATATAAATATTTTTCATATTGAGCAGCAGGCCGATATTCTTAGCATTGATTCCCAGACCGTCGTTTGTTGATATTCCCATGACTACCGGTCTCTGGTTGCGCAAATGGGCTTTTACAGCCATTAAAACAGGTGTATCGGTAATTCCATTGACCAGTTTAGCTATGGTATTACCGGTGCACGGCGCAACAACCATAATATCAAATAATACGTTTGGCCCAATCGGTTCCGCATCCACAATTGTTTTTATTATATCATGCCCGGTCGCTTCTTTGAGCAGTTCTTTCCATTCACTTGACTTACCAAATCTTGTATCAATAGAATCAACACTATATGACATAACCGGGTACACTTCCGCTCCGCTTTCAATCAGGCGGGGTATTTGATTCAGGACTTCTCTGACAGTACAGTGTGAACCTGTAACAGCAAAACCTATTTTAACACCATTAAGTTCCATTAAAGCACCCCCGACTACCTTCTGTCTTCTTCCAGAGAAGATAAAGACGAAGTGTTGGCGAGTTCGCTTACCATTATGTCCGGAATAACTCTTGACAATATCAATCCTGCGGTACGGGGGGCAACTTTTCCCGGCAGGCCCGGAGCCAGAACAGCATTCCGGCCCAGCTTAGCAGCCGCCTTAAAGTCAACACCTCCCGGCGTTGAGGCAATATCACAGATGTACACCACAGGTTTTGTCTTCCTTAAAAGAGACTCATCCAATACAAGGAAAGGAACGGTGTTAAATATAATGTCAGCCTTTTCAAGACACCCAGGCAGCTGACTGTAGTTTAAAGGCTCCATTCCCATTTCGGCAATCCTGGCAAGGTCTGCCCGCTTCCTGGCAGCTACAGAGGTTTTCGCCCCCAGAGCAGACAGCATGCGGGCAAGGGTTAGGCCGCACCTGCCAAAACCAAGCACAACCGCATTGCTGCCGTGGATAGTGATATCAGTGGCTTCCATAGCCATTTGAAGAGCCCCTTCCGCAGAAGGGATGGAATTCATAATGGCCACTTCATCCATTCCTGCAATTTCCACCAACCCAAGGCCTCGTTCAGCAACCAGTTGTTTGAGCAGCGGGCGGGCAAATCCAACAATGACAGTACAGTCATCAATACAGGATCTGATCAGGTCCTTAGTAAACCTGAGGGGTTTCAGCCCATACCTGGCCATTATTTTACCCTGTTCATCAATGCCCGACATGGGCAAAATAACGAAACGGGCGCCACTTACTGCTTCCACTGCCGATTCAAAGTATTGGACCAGATTGTTCCCGATGAATTTAGTTATTCCGGCCACTCTGACGTTAGCACCCAGCTGAGCCAGCTGAGGAACGAGAATAAGTTCCCTGTCGTCTCCTCCAAGGACCGCAGCGGATACTCCCGCGAGTATCGAACTCATGCCACAACCTCCTTTGTACACCAACTACTGACAGTATATGAATTGATGCAAAGGGAGGTGCTTGTATAGAACCGGTTTCACTTATTCAGTTAAAAGTTTCTCCAGACCATAGGTCACTCCTTTCAGCTCTGCGACTCTTCTGACTGCCAGGATTACGCCCGGCATAAATGACTCTCTGCTAATGGAGTCGTGCCTTATGGTCAGGGTCTGACCAAGCCCGCCAAAGATAACTTCCTGGTGGGCTGTCAATCCCGGAAGACGAACACTGTGAATCCTCATCCCGTCATATTCCCCGCCCCTGACGCCCCGGAACTTCTCCTGTTCATCAGGGTGGCCTTGGCGGCATGTTTCCCTGCTCCCTTTTATCAGTTCAGCTGTCTTAATTGCTGTTCCTGAAGGAGCATCCAGCTTCAGGTCATGGTGCAGTTCAATTATCTCAACATTTGGCAGATACCGCGCTGCTTCTGTGGCAAATTTCATCATCAGTACCGCTCCAATAGCAAAATTAGGGGCTATAATGATACCAATTCCTGCCTCCCCGGCCATCCGGTTAATATTGGCAATATCCTCTTCAGACAAGCTTGTTGTGCCAACTACGGCATGCACATGATGAGTCAGAACGGTATTAAGATTGGATCTGATACTATCCGGAGTAGTAAAGTCAACAACTACCTCTGCCCGGGTTTCCTCAATAACCCGCCCGAGGTTTCCGGTAACAGGCACCCCGCAGGGTTTTCCCGCTGTCAGCAGGCCTATATCCTCTCCATGATTGTTTATATCCACAGCTCCCACAAGTGATAAGTCACTTTCGCCCAGGACTGCTTTAACGACTTCGCGTCCCATCCTGCCGGCGGCTCCGGCCACGATTACTTTTAGCATGAGATATCCAGACCTCCTGTATATTTCCAGAACTGTACCGGTGAATTGGACAATAACTGACCAGTTTACACCAAATACCTTAAACTTTATTTTCTTATAAATGGGCTCAGATGTCAAGGGCGAAACATTGACTAACCTGTGCGAATATATCACCCAAGCTCTGGCAAACTAATATATATATCAACTTATACATACAGGGTGGTCACACTCAATGAATGATAAAGGACATCAGGCCTTGGAATTTGCCGGTCTGGCAGGGGAACTGCTGCTGGAAAACGGGGCTGAAACACCGCGTGTTGAAGACACGGTACATCGGATATGTTCAACAGCAGGTCTTACAGAGATTGAGGTAATTGTATTTCCAACAGGTATAATCATAAATGCACTCTATGATAATGTCCGGGTTACGCGGGCCAAAAGGATACATGCCAGGGAAACCAATCTCAACAAGATTTCCGTTGTAAATGATGTTTCCCGAAAATATGCCTGTAGTAGAATTTCACTTAATGAAGGATTGGCCATTGCCCGGGAATTGGATACCGGCAAACCGGACCGCAGAGTTTTTTGGGGTAACCTTGCCGCGGGAGGCATCGCTTCAGGCTCGGCCACAATCCTCCTGGGAGGATACTGGGCGGATTTTCTTCCGGCTTTTATGGCAGCAGCCATGGTCAGGACTATTATTGGAGTAACGGCATTTAACCTGGCATATGTACTGCAGATTTTCCTGGCAGGAATTTTTGCGGGGTTTGGCGGCAGCTTATTTGTTGACCTGGGCTTTGGTTATCATTTGGACAAGATTATCGTAGGGGCGCTGCTCCCGCTTTATCCCGGCATAACTCTGACAAATGCGGTAAGGGATTTTATTTCGGGGGATCTGCTGTCCGGGACCCTGAGGATGGTTGAAGGGCTGCTTATTGCGGCAGCCCTTGCCAACGGGGTCGGGGTAGCCTTGTCTATGTATCACGGGCATCTGCGGAACTATTTGTTTTAACCTTATGTTGGCTATCGAAAATGACCTGGCAGCATATGTTGACGCATTGTACCGATTTTCCGCACTGCCGCCTATGAGTCTAAACTGCCAATCCCCGGCATCAGGGCATCGTCCCCGAACTCGATGGCTCATTGGGCTTGTCTCACGGGGTAGCCGCCTCTCGTTTTGGCAAGCCAAAAACTTCCCGGCGGCCTTCGCCATCTTCGAACATGCGGGGACTCCCTGCCCTGATGCCGGTGCTTTGCAGCAACACTCATTACGGCGGCAGTGCCAGGAAAATCTTGTACAACACCTCACCATATTACACGGGTCATTTCCTGGAGCCTAAAGTGAAGTAACAAAACAAAAGTTCAGGCTTGAAACCCTGAACATAAGAATGCTATACCCTTAACATTTTGACCTTGAAAGGAGAAAACACGATGCTTATAAAAATGTTTCTGGCTTTCCTGACAACACTGTTCACAGGGATTACACTGCAGACTCCAAAATCTGCGCTGGTTACCGCAGGTCTGACCGGTATGCTTGGGTGGACAGTCTATAATATACTGATACAACTTAAGTTTTCCACTCTGTTTGCATCAGTCTCCGGCGCTATTATTATTGGTGGGTTTGCTGAAATAATGTCGCGAATACAGAAACAGCCGGTTACCGTTTATATAGTATCAGGTATCATTCCCCTGGTACCGGGTATTACATCTTATGACTCGATGCTGGATTTTATTAACAGCCGCTATATTGAAGGGATAGCATTGGCCTTTAAGGCCTTACTGATTGCAGCATACCTGGCAACAGGACTTGCCATCGTACCCATCACCGTCCGTTTTTTCCGCCGCCGGGTCGGCAGATTTGGGGAGAAGTAAAAAAGCTATCCGGGATATCTGGTCAGGTTGGGTACTGTCCCATCCAATTCAACAATCACCACTTCATTGCCAATTTTTTTTATTGACTGCCATGGAATAATTATGTGCTGCCGGTCCATCCATAAACTGAAAAAGTTGTTTCTGCGGGGCAATATAATTGATTGAATCTCTCCGGTGTGGCAGTCAACTACCATATCAGCTTCACCGATCACTCCCAGTCTTGCCCCATCGACCATATTAATAACCTCTTTCCCTTCAAGGTCACTCATTCTCAGATAACCCAATCTCCACACCCTCTTTAAATAAAAGTCGCCGCTCTCATCCGGTTTAACTGCAGGGAAAATCTGTTATCAAAAAAAGACACCCTCATATAATGTTTATGAGAGGGTGTCCCAGGCTATTCCATAGAATTGTTAAAAATTATTTTCCCGTAGACCCAAAACCTCCTGAGCTTCTTTGGGTATCATCCAGGCTCTCTGTTTCGGCAAATTCAGCCCGGGCAAATTTGTTAATTACCATCTGGGCGACCCGGTCACCCCTGTTAATTTCGAAGGGAGCCTGTCCATGGTTTATCAGGATTAATCCTATCTCGCCCCTGTAATCAGAGTCAATGGTCCCAGGTGTATTTACCAAAGTAATACCGTGTTTCAGGGCCAGGCCGCTCCTGGGCCTTATCTGCGCCTCATAGCCACGTGGCAGCGCTAAACACAACCCTGTAGGGATCAGTTTTATCTCACCGGGCATTAAAACCTCTGGCTGCCCGACTGCAGCCAATAAATCCATTCCGGCTGCCCCGGGAGTCATATACTGCGGCAGGGGCAGCCCCTTGCCGGCATCTGTTCTGCTAACATAAACCCTGACCTTGTCCATTTACTCCTCCATTAATCAATCGACAATCTAAGTTCTTTTTCATCCACCTCGGGACCAACACAGGCTATAACAATATTATCACACCTGAAAAAGCTGTCTGCAAGCCTTTTTATGTCTTCAAAACCGACCTTGTTAATTTTCTGCACTGTTTCTTCTACAGAAATAACACGGTTTACTGAAAGCTCTGATTTACCCAGCCGGGTCATCCTGTTGCTTACATTTTCCAAGCCCAGGAGCACACTGCCCTTTAGTTGTTCCTTGGCCCTTGCCAGCTCTTCTGCAGTTATGCCTTCTTTCCTGACGCTATTTAATTCCGCACTTATCAGGGAGAGTACCTCCTTGAGGTTGTTCCGGCTGAGACCGGCATATATGGAAAAAAGACCGGCATCCCTGTATGAACTATGATAAGTGAAAATGGAATAAGCCAATCCCCGTTCTTCCCTGATCTCCTGGAACAGGCGGGAACTTATCCCTCCACCCAAAGCGCTGTTAATCAGGTGTAAGACATAAATATCTTCATGCTCCATTGGCAGCCCGGGGGTTCCTACACAAAGGTGTACCTGTTCAGTATCCTTCTTTTTCGTGCTTATCCGGCATTCAGTCACCGGTTGAGAGTATATTCTTTCTCTGGTACAGGGTTTAATCGTGCCAAACAGTGGAGCCAGTTTGGCCACAATTTGCTCATGTTTGATATTCCCGGCTACTGCAACCACGAGAGAATCCGGAGCATAATTGTCATTTCTGAATTTAAGCAGCTTTTCTCTGTCTATAGTTCTGATTATGTCTTCAGTGCCGATGACAGACCTGCCCAAAGCATGACCGGACCACAGGGTGCTGGTAAAAATATCATGTACCAGTTCATCGGGTGTATCCTCATACATCTTTATTTCTTCAATGATAACATTCTTCTCTTTATCAATATCTTCTTCCCTGAAAAGGGAATTGAAATACATGTCACTGAGCAGGTCTACCGCTACATCGATATGCTCGTCCAGAACCTTGGCATAATAACAGGTATATTCCTTGGAGGTAAAGGCATTAAGCTGCCCACCTACTGCATCAAGGGCCTCTGCAATACCCTTGGCTGTTCTCTTGGCAGTTCCTTTAAACATCATATGTTCAATAAAGTGTGCAATACCGTTATTACTTTCATTTTCATCCCTGGAACCCGCGCCCACCCAAAGGCCCATAGAAACTGACCTGACATAAGGTACTTCTTCAGTTACTATTCTTACTCCATTTGCTAATGTCTCTTTTTTATACACTTATAATGTCCTCCCCCTAAACGACGATGTCAAACGCATATACCTGTTTAAAATTCGAGACATTTATCAAAAATCCTCCACAATAATCGGAAAATCGAGTTAGAATATTGACCCATTATGTCAGCGATGACTTTAACCACCTGGTTAAGCTATGCCAGGGCTTTTGTTTCTTCACTTCACATCCGGCTATAAGTTTAACTTTTCCCGTGTAACAGTCATTAATATAATAACTTACAAAACCGATAACCTCCCCCTTTTTCAGGGGAGCGGAGGGGTAAGCCCTAATTTCAGGCTTTATTTCCAGGGCTCCGGAGTCATCGGATGGTATAAGTATACCCAGGTCAGCTTCATACAGTACCGGAACATCTTCTGCAGCACCGTTTTGAACCTGCAGCATCCTGTACTGTTCCCCAGCTACTGCCACCTGGGAATATTCATACTGATTGAATCCATACTCAAAAAGCCTGATACAATCTCCCCACCTGTCCCCGCTGTGCAGCACCACAGCTATCAGCCTCCGGTTATCCTTGCTTGCTGAAGCAATCAGGCACTTCCCGGCAGCATCTGTGGTCCCTGTCTTGACACCATCTGCCCATAAATAGCTCCAGAGGAGTTTATTGGTATTATGCAGTCTCCGGTCCCACTCCTGGCCAGGCCAATCGATAACTTTATCCCTGGTTTCGACAATCTCGGAAAACTTCTCATTTCCCAGGGCATGCCGCGCAATCAGAGCAAGGTCATAAGCACACGTATAGTGTTCCTCATCCGGCAGACCGTGAGGATTGGTAAAATGCGTATTCAAGGTACCCATAGCCAGAGCTCTGATATTCAGCAGTTGGGCAAACCGCTCAACACTGCCGGCAACATACTCGGCAATAGCCACACAGGCATCATTACCTGATCTCATCAGGGCTCCGTAAAGCAGATCAGACAGGGTAAGGGTCTCGCCTGCAGAAAGATATATGCTTGACCCCTCTGTTCCTGCTGCCTTTTCACTGACTTCAACCATGTCTTTAAGGCTGCCTGTCTCAATAGCTGTTAAAGCGGTCAACACTTTCGTGGTACTGGCAGGCGGCCTTTTTTTGAAGGGTTCTTTAGCAAACAAAACCTGCCCTGTCCCGGCATCCATTAATATTGCCGCATCAGCCGATATTCCGGTAAATTCCGCTGCCGGCGCTGCCGGAGCGATCCCGAAAAATAGAATCACAACCAAAATCATTATAATTATTTTCTGAGGGTTAGCCAAACTATTCTCTCCTTACTTAATGCCCAGGACATCGGAAACAGTGGTTAGCTGATATCCTTTTCCCTTTAATGCAGCGATTATGGAAGGAAGCGCTTTCACGGTGGGATCAGTGGGATGCATCAATACTATCGCGCCATTATGGGCTTTGCCGGTTACCCTTTTAACGATCGTATCCGGAGCCGGCCGCTCCCAGTCTATAGTATCTATACTCCAGAGAATTGTGCGATAACCGCTCTCTCCGGCGGCTTGCAATACGGTTTTATTGAATTCACCATATGGAGGGGCATACAGGCGTGTTCTTACTTTGGTTATTTTATATACTGCTTCATCTGTTTGTTTTATTTCACTGATATTCTCTGATTTGGATATAAAGGTCGGGTGTGGGTGGGAATAACTGTGGTTGCCCAGTTCGTGATTCTTTGCAATCTCCTTTGTCAGTTCCGGGAAATCCTCAACCCATTTACCCCCCATAAAAAAGGTCATGGAGACATTGTTTTTTTTTAAAACTTCCAGCATCCCGGGAATATACTCCTCACCCCAAACTACATTACAGGTCAGGGCAATCTTTTTCTGATCTGTGCTGCCCTGATAAATCGGGTCAAAGTTGCTGATAGCAGGTTTAAAGAGATTATACTGGACCACCTTGAACAGCAGCAGGATAAACAACAGCGCCAGCAAAACAGTGATGGCTCTTCTGATCAGATAATTAAAGTTCAAATAATATATCCTCATCCCAATCCCTCCATCCGAAGCAACTCTCCAATTAACTACTCTTCGCTATAGATGTTTATTCACTGTCCTAGCCATATATTCTCACTAATCAGCAGTCAGCCGGAAATAGATTGCATCCACCGGAAATGGCTGTGCATAAATATAGTGAGGTATTGTACCGGTTTTTCGCGCTACAGCCGAAGAAATATAACTTTGTTCCTGGCGAAGTCCGGGAACACCGCCAATTCGCCATCCGTAGCTCAGTGGCGGCGCGGGCCGTCCGTGGCCCGCGTCCCGGACTTCGCTTAGCGGAACTGCAGTAATATTTCTCACGGCAGCAGCGCAAGGAAAACCTTGTACAACACCTCACCATATTATATTACGCCATTTCCATGGCCGCTGGCAAAAAACAATTGTTATTATGCCCCATTTTACGGTAGTTTTTTTTCTTGACCTTTTCCTGTTTATGGTATATTGTATGTCTTAGAAATAGACAGTTTATGGAGGTATAAATGAACATTATTGAGGTTTACAAAAAATTCCCTACTAAAGAAGCTTGTTTTACTCACCTTGAAAATGTTCGATGGAAGGGCAAACCAAAGTGCCCCTACTGTAACTCAACAAACTCAACACCAATGAAAAAAGAATTTAGGCATCATTGTAACGTTTGCAATACTTCGTACAGTGCAACTGTCAGTACAATTTTTCATAGAACGCACATTGATTTGCAAAAATGGTTTTTAGCCATTACTCTAATGCTAAATGCTACAAAGGCTATCAGTTCTCGTCAACTTGCAAAAAATTTAGCAGTAAATAAAGACACCGCTTGGTATATGGTTACGAGGATTCGTGAAGCTATTCATGAACAACGAGAATTGCTTCAAGACATAGTTCATTTAACCTACAGTCAAAGAGAAAATTAACCTGATTCAAAAACCGAATACTCAAAGACTTCTTTTATGGCATCAATAAAATTTTAAATGCAACCATAGATGAATTTTATTGCCGCCATAAAAATCATCCGAACTTCGACTCACTCATCCTATTTTTTTAGTAATTGGGAGGTGTTATTTGGTGGAAAAGCTTCCAAAGGCGACACATAAAGGCATTCTTAAAGTGGGTGACGTAAATATTAAGTGCTATGTTCTTGAAGATGGCAGACGAGTATTATCGGGAAGAACTGTAACTACTTCTTTAGGTCTTTCGGGCCGAGGCCAGGGAGCAAAGCGAATTACCGACTCAAAATCCCTTAAGCCATTTATTTCTGATAAATTAACTATAGCTATTGAAGAACCTATTGTATTTAAAGGAGCTGCCTTAACACATGGTTACGAAGCATGGGTATTACCTGAAATTTGCCAAGCAGTCTTAAATGCCCGTGACCGGGGAGTTTTACCCACACACCAGATGCGAATGGCGGCTCAAGCTGATATACTTATTAGAGCTTTTGCTACAGTTGGTATTATTGCACTTGTTGACGAAGTAACTGGCTATCAAGCAGAACGAGATAGAGATGAACTACAAAAATTTTTATCACTATATCTATCCGAAGAACGTCTTAAGTGGGCTAAGATGTTTCCAGACGAATACTATCGTCAATTATTTAGGCTTCGAGGATGGAACTATAGCCCTTTAAGTGTAAAAAGACCTAAACTGGTCGGAAAACTTACAAACGAATTAGTTTATAAGAAACTACCTCCTCCTGTATTAGACAAACTAAGAGAATTAAACCCTGTAAAAAACAAACAAACATGGAGACGTGGAGCAGCATTCTTTCAATACTTATCAGAGGATATTGGGCAGCCTGATTTAAGAGACCATTTACTACAATTAATTGCAATTATGAGAATATCCCCGAACTGGTCTGTATTTCAGCGTCATTTTGCAAGAGCTTTCCCTTCTCCTGAAGGAGAACAAACCGCTTTGTTTGATGAAACTGAAGATGATAAATAAAATAGGGGTAGATGTGTTCCGCAAGGCGGAGACTGTCGTCCGCCCGGCCAGCGACCCGCAAAGCGGGAGCTGTAGCCGGCGGAGACGTAGCCCGCCGGAGGAATACATCTACCCCTATTTAAAATTTATCTTCAGTTTCCATTCAAACAAGCTTATCCTCGACCTTGTCCCAGAATCCCCAGGACTCAAATCCCAGCCGCCACAGAGCAACCCCTTTAAGGTCATATTCATTAACCAGATTCAGCTTAAAAGAGGCACTCTCAGGACTTTCAAACCAGACCACGTGTTTTTGGCCATTTTCCCAGTAATAAAAATAGGGGGTTTGGGAATAGTCGTCCCATTCAATAACAGCGCCGTATTTTTCTGCCAGCGCCAGAGCGCTGTTGGCCGGAACTGCCTTATAGCCCCCTTTGCCCACAATCCAGTCATAACCGTAATTACCAATACCTAAAAGGATTTTATCCTTTGGGATCACCCCTGAAGAATAGGTAACCACATTTTCTACCCATGGAACTGACGCCACAGGCCCTGGGTCTCCGCCAACCCAGTGTTCATCATAAGACATTAACATAATGCGGTCTGCCACACTGCCAAGATATTGGTAATCAAATGCCCCGCTCCATCCATCGCTGGTATTGTCACGTGTCTTTGCCGGGACAGATATGGTAACCTTAAATCCCTCCGGCGCAAGCTTTTCCCTGAGCAGAGTCATAAATTCATTCAAAGCCTGGCGGTCCCCCGGAGGGACATTCTCAAAATCAATATTAACCCCGTCAAAACCATTAGAAGCTAAGGTTGTGTAAATACTGTCAACTGTTTTGGCCCGCAGTTCGGGACTTGATAATACATTATGTATTAAGGTCCGGTCAAAACCCGATTTTATAAGGTTATGAACAAGGGCATAAATTTCGATATCATTTTTCTTGGCTGTTGCCAACGCTTCTTTTGGGGTCTCTCCTGTTATTTGACCTGAAGATGTTAATGTGTAGGAAAATGTGGCAACACCTGTAATTCTGCCGATATTGCTTTCCAAAGACCTTTGCGACAGGGTATCAGTAGCCCAATCCTTGGTGTAGTAACCCAAAACCTCTTTGCCACTGTTTGCCCGTAGGTACCGGTCATTCCATTCCCGGACCAGGTTTATAAATCCCTTGCCCTTTGCGGCGGTGCTGCGTGACTCCGGTGCGGCCCAGGTCACTTGCGGCATAATTAGAAATAGCATACTGAATATCAGGAAATAACAAGTGACTGTAGAAAAAATACTTTTCTTTGTATTTTGGTGCATTTTGCTCCCCTTTCTGCCTTCACGTCAATCTATTCAATTATAGTGGCTGATAAGGCGATGGACAATCTCAGGATTGTATCCTGCTGTTGACCCCATGTATAAGAAATTAAATTTTAAAAACGCCCCGATTAAAATCACCTTTTTTCTCATCAGTGGGAACAAAAACCAAAAAACAGCCGGCGCTCGAGTGCAAGAATTCCATTCAGAGCAGCATTCCAGGCATTTTCTTGACAATTGGGAATAATTTATCCAATTTATGGCGGCATATTAGATGCTGTTACAGACTGCTGACAAAGTCAGTAATTTTAAGCTTGAAATGTTATTAAGACAGGGGTAGATGTGTTCCGGAGGGCGGAGTCTGTCGTCCGTCCGGCCCGCGACCCGCAAAGCGGGAGCGGATGCCGGCGGAGATGTCTGGGGGTCCCCCCGATCCGTCGAAACCCCGGCCTTTCTAAAAGGCCGGGGTTCGGTAACGGATTGGGGGCCCCGCCCGTGGAATTCATCTACCCCTGTCTATATTACAGTTTAATACTTAAAAATATATGAGGTCTGTCAATAAGCTATAACGGCATATTAAATGCCGCCTATTTTGCAAAGACATGCTCACCAATCTGTGTGATAATCGCTCGCGACCATATCCACCTGCTGGTAGAGGTTACCGGATTCCAATAATAGATGGCTCCACCCGTAGGGTCATATCCGCTTAAAGCCAGCTCTGCGGCTTTAACAGACTTTTGATCCGGGTCCAGCCATATCTGGCCGTCGTCAACTGCATCAAATGCCCCTGGCTGAAAAATAACCCCATCTATGGAATCAGGGAAACTCCCGGAACGAGTCCTATTTACGATAACAGCGCCAACGGCAGCCTGTCCCTGGAGGCTTTCCCCCCTTGCCTCACCGTGTATGGCTCTGGCCAGCATAGTTACTTCCTTCCGGGAAACTCCCCGGGAAACAGGTTCACTAACATTACGGGTATCAACCGTGCGTACAGCAGGCCGCTCAGAAATGCGGTCACCGGACGCCTCCTGAGTCTGCCGGACATCCCAACCCACCTGACCCATGGCTAGTTCTCTGGTAACCTTTGCATTATCTGCTCCCGGCATAGAAAAAACCGCTAACATCAGCATTACAAAAATTCCGGTAACATGATAAAAAATCATTTGTTTTACTTTATCCATTCGTTATCCCTCCTGTCAAACTGTTTCAAACTATAATCACAGTTAATAATTACATTTTTTGTCAGTTTGTCCGGCAGGAAGTTACTAATGGATTATACTAAAAACAAGAGGGTCAGGCAACCACTAATTATTACCATTAGATAGTGCCTTCAAAACATCAATATTCCTTTTCCAGTCGTCATCACCGGCTGCCGGCGTTTCCAAGATAAAGGGCTTGTCCTTCAGCAGAGGATGGCCCAGAATGGCCCTAAAGCCATTTTCCCCGATATACCCTGCCCCGATATCAGCATGCCTGTCTCTGGTCGAACCCAGGGGAAACATGGCATCATTGGCATGAATCAATCTGAGTTTATCAATCCCGATAATGCTGTCAAATTGACTTAACGTTTCATGAACCTTTTCACCTGTTGCCAGGTCGTACCCGGCCGCAAAACCGTGGCAGGTATCAAAGCAAATACCTGTATTATCAATCTCCAGCATTTCCAAAACCGCTGCCAGGTGCTCAAAAAGAAAGCCTACCTCCGTACCCGCCCCTGAGGTGTTTTCAAGCAATAAAACGGTTTTGCCCCTATATTGCTGCAAAGCACTGGTCAGCGCCCTGGCCACCTGGCTGAGTCCCTCATCAATTCCTTTACCCTTATGGCTGCCCATGTGAAGTACGAGATAAGCAGCCCCAAGAGCATCTGCCCTCTCCATATCCTCCCTGACCATCTGGGCCGCATACCTGTGCATATCAGGGTCAGAAGTGGCCAGATTGAGCACATAGGGAATATGAACAGCTACAGGGTTAATATCATTTGCCGAACACAGTTCCCTAAAAGTGGTGACCTCATCTTCTTTCAAGTCCCGTGCTTTGCCTCCTCTGGGACTGCGGGAAAACATCTGGCAGGCATTACACCCCAGTTCTACAAGGTGCTGAACAGCTTTTCCAAACCCGCCGCTGATTGAGGTATGGATACCTATTCTCATAAACCAATCCTCCAACCACTAAATTAACCTGAATTAACCTGAAGCAAAAAGTAAAAACCGATTGTTAATCGGTTTTTACTTTTACTTCTCTGCTGTTTGGGCACGTAAGGCTTCTTTTCTGGAAAGGTTCACCCTGCCGTGCTCATCAATTTTGATAACCTTGACCATAATCTCATCTCCGACAGAGACAACATCCTCAACCTTACCGACTCTCTGTTCAGCAAGCTGGGAAATGTGCACAAGCCCTTCCTTACCGGGCAGCACCTCCACAAATGCGCCAAAATCAGTGATTTTGACAACTTTCCCCAGATAAATCTTGCCTATTTCAACATCAGCAGTAAGGCTCTCAATAATTTCAAGGGCTTTTTTGCCTGCTTCACCGTCAACAGCTGCAATAAACACCCTGCCGTCATCTTCGATATCAATCTTGACCCCTGTTTCATCAATAATCTTCTTAATAGTCTTGCCACCTGGCCCAATTACATTTCTTATCTTGTCAGGATCAATAGTTGTGGTAATAATCCTGGGCGCATATGGTGAAAGGTCGGGCCTCGGCTCAGAAATTACGTCCAGCATTTTCTGCAGGATGTACATTCTGCCTTTTCTGGCCTGTTCCAGGGCCTCTTTCAGGATGTCCCGGTTAATCCCTGCTATTTTAATATCCATCTGGATTGCGGTTATCCCCTTTTCAGTCCCCGCAACCTTGAAGTCCATATCACCGAGGTGGTCTTCCATTCCCTGGATATCTGTAAGTACGGCAAACTTGTCTTCTTCTTTGATAAGGCCCATGGCTACACCGGATACAGGCGATTTAATTGGAACACCGGCATCCATCAGGCTCAAAGTGGAACCACAGACACTGCCCATAGATGTAGACCCGTTTGATTCCAAGGCCTCAGATACAATCCTTATTGTATAAGGAAAATCTTCCTCTGGTGGGATCATCGGTTCCAGAGCGCGCTCTGCCAGAGCGCCATGTCCGATTTCCCTGCGGCCCGGCCCCCGCATAAATCTTGCTTCACCAACACTATACGGCGGGAAATTGTAGTGGTGCATGTAACGTTTGGAGTCCTCCACTCCAAGACCGTCGAGAATCTGCTCATCACCTACTGCACCAAGGGTAATAACGCTGAGTATCTGGGTCTGTCCCCGGGTAAACAGTCCGGTACCGTGAGTTCTCGGAAGCACAGATACCTCACAGGTTATCTGCCTGACTTCATCCAGAGCACGACCGTCAATACGAATCCGGTCCTCGAGGATGGACCTGCGCATAGCTTCTTTTTCCAGCTTGTCCATAGCATTGCCAACGTATTTTGCCCGGTCTTCTTCAGGGTACTTTTCAGCAAAATACTGTTTGACTTCCTCTTTAAGCCCCTTCAGAAATTTTTCCCGGGCCTGTTTGGCCAATTTTTTCTCGATACACTCCCTGACTGCCGCTTCCACCTTTGGCAGGGCATAAGCCCTTACCTCTGTCTCAATCTCCTCAGGGACAGCAAATACATTGTAATCATAATCAGGCTTGGCATAACCTTCCCTGAGAGCGATTTCCCTGAATTCACTAATAAATTCCACGATCTTCTTGATTTCCTCATGTCCATACATGATAGCATCAAGCATTACATCTTCAGGAACCTCTTTAGCTCCTGCTTCTACCATAGTGACAGCATCTCTGGTCCCGGCAACAGTAATGTGCATCTCACTGACCTCAGACTGGGCCAGAGTGGGATTGATTATAAATTTACCATCAATCCGCCCTACCACAACAGCCGCAATGGGTCCCTGAAAAGGTATATCAGACAGGGTAAGCGCTGCAGAAGCTCCTGTAAGAGCTGTCACATCCTGGGGGTTATCCTGATCAACAGAAAGAATGGTTGCCACAACATGGACATCATTCCGGTAACCCTTGGGAAATAGAGGCCGAATAGGCCTGTCTATCAGTCTGTCAGCAAGAATTGCCCTTTCACTGGGCCGGCCTTCCCTTTTAATAAATCCTCCGGGAATCCGTCCCACAGCATACAGCCTTTCCTCATAATCGACTGTCAGTGGAAAAAAATCGGTCCCCTCCCTGGGTTCTTCTGAACGGGTTGCAGTCACCAGGACCACAGTGTCACCATAACGCACCAGAGCAGCGCCGCTTGCCTGTTTCGCAAGTCTTCCGGTTTCGATAGACATTTCCCTGCCGCCAACCGGCAGGCTTCGTATAATACCGCTAGATTGCTGAGTCATAAAGGGATACTTCCCCTCCTTTTGGTCTTTTTTCAGACCTGAATAATTTAATTTAGATATTTACCATATTATTTCCTTCTATTGATGGCAAAAATACACATTAATCAATAACACTGAAAAAAAAGCGGGCAAATCCCGCTTTTTTAACGCCTTAATCCAAGCTTCTCAATAATTTCACGATAACGGTCAAAGCTGTTTTTCTTCAGATAATTAAGCATCGCCCTTCTCTGACCAACCATTTTAAGAAGACCACGCCGGGAGTGATGGTCTTTTTTATGGGTTTTAAGATGCCCTGTCAGATAATTGATACGTTCAGTAAGTATGGCAATCTGTACTTCAGGAGAGCCAGTGTCTGACTCGTGAAGCTTATATTTTTCAATTATCTGCTTCTTTTGATCTGTAGCTAGTACCACGATGTCACCTCCTTTTATTATATCCCCATTAGCCAAGACAATCGTCGGAGAGTCGAATTTCCTAGCTGATGGTTCTCTATAGCAAACGGTCTGTTGAACCGTATTACCTAGCTGACTATTTTCCAATAACAGTAATAACCAAACGTCCCTGGGGGATGTCCTTAGCCACTATATCGAACACGCGTCCTGACTCGGCAAAAAACCCACGAAACCTTGTGGCTGTAGGTATCTTCCCGGGAATCTCCCTGGCTGCATTTACAATGTCAGCCGCGGTAATTTTCTCCTGGCGTAAATCCCTTAGCCGCTTACGGGCGTGCTCTGTAATCAAAATCCGCATATCGGACCTTTCCTAATAAATATGTTTTTCGCCGCCAAGCTCTTCCCGTTCGGTAAGAATTGAATACAAGGCATCCTGAAATGCGGTTAAAAGTGCATTATCAATTTCATCCTTCAGGTAAACGTTTTCCAGTTCCTTCCTCAAATCATTGAATTCTTTACTAAGACATACTTCTGCGACCTGATCAACTACTTTTTTCATTTCCCCTTCTCTGGAATCAGAAACAGCAATTACCATCTCAAATGCCTCCCCCCAGTTTAAGGGCGGTTACCGATAATAATTTTAACACATATTGCTACACATGTAAATTATCTTCTAAATGTAAACCATCTTATAATTAGTATATTTTAAAATTGCGTTGTTTATGCCTTAGTATGCCTGCAATAAGAGCTTAGCATTTTTTACATCAATATTAATCTGCGTTATGAGTTCCTGGACCGAGGAAAACCCCTTTTCACCGCGCAGTCTGCCAATAAACTCTACCTTGATTTTGGTATTGTAGATATCATCTGAAAAATCAAAACAGTGAACTTCCAGGTTTTTGGGCTGATTAAGATTAAAGGTCGGCTTAATTCCCACATTAGCCACTCCCTTATAGGAATTCCCCTTAATATGTACTCTTACGGCATAAACCCCATTAGCTGGGACAAGGATATTTTCCGGAAGATTAAGATTAGCGGTCGGAAAACCAATCTGCCTGCCCCTTCTGTCTCCTGTGACAACCCGTGAAACCACAAAAGGATAATATCCTAAAAAACCTGCGGCTCCGGAAACGTCCCCCTTCAGAAGCAAGCTTCGTATCAGGGTACTGCTCACCTCGGTATCATGGCGCTTCACCGGTGGTATCGTAATTACGTCAAAGCCCAGTCTGCCGCCAAACTCTGTGAGCATTTCAGATGTCCCTGAACCCCTGTAGCCAAAACTATAATTATAGCCTACAACCACAGCGCTTACGCGCAGCTTTTGCACCAGTATATCTCTGACAAACTGTTCCGGAGTCAGTCGGGAGATTTCCTGCGAAAACGGGCATATAATAAGAACCCCTATACCCAGTTCTGAAAAAACTTTGATTTTTTCCTCTTTTGTAAGCAGCATTGGCGGACTGCAGTCCGGTTGAATTACTGTCATCGGATGTGGGGCAAATGTAAAAACCCCTGATATCCCTTTAGCCCGGTCTGCTAATTCTATCGCTTTCTTTATGAGTTCCCGGTGGCCAAGGTGAACCCCGTCGAAATTCCCGAGGGCTATTACTGCATTATCATATTTTCCCGCAATTTCTTCCAGTCCATGATGGATATCCATTGATATCTCTCCCTTAGCAGAATACTTTAACCGGTTGAAAGACCAGCCCGCCTTCACAGTCAGGGGACTGGGCCCTTTCCTTCTGCCGGACAGAAACCCTGGCAACAGCCAAACAACCTGCTTCTGGGCTCATCAGCTTCACATACTCGTTTTCCCTAAGCGTCGCAGGCTGGCGCATAACACCGGGCTGATACACCTTATTGCCATGTTGAATTGATTCAAATGTGTCCTCAGATACCCATACCTCTTCAAGGGGCAGGGCAGTGTCAATTGGCATAAGTTTACTGTGCAGCATCCCCTGCTCATGCAAACCAACAATTTCCTCCAAGAGCAATGAATCCTCCAAATTAAACTGTCCACTTCCTGTCCTTACCAGGAATGACATGCAGGCTCCATACCCAAGTCTCTCACCCAAATCATGACATATTGTGCGAACGTAAGTTCCCCGGGAGCAGGTTATGTCAAATAGCAGCCCCGGGCCGGGTGTGCCAAATTTCCGGTGCTTAATTATCTTTATATCAAAAATTTCTATCGGCCTGGGTATGCGTTCGACTTCCAAACCTTCCCTGGCAAGTTCATAAAGCTTTCTTCCTTTATATTTTACCGCCGAAACCATTGGCGGCAGCTGCTGTTGAACTCCCTTAAAAGCCAACAGCGCTTTTTCTGCCTCCTGCCTTGAAAGGCTGGAAGCATCACTTATCTTTAACACCTGCCCGTAGCCGTCCTGGGTATCGGTACTACAGCCAAAAGTGACCTCTGCCCGGTAGCGTTTGACATTATCCTCCAGGTATTCAATAATCCTGGTAGCCTTCCCCAGGCATACAGCCAGTACACCGGCCACTCCGGGATCCAGTGTCCCGGTGTGACCGGCCTTTTTTTCCTTTAAGGTCCGGCGCAAATAGTTTATAACATCGTGAGATGTCATTCCCGGCGGTTTAAAAACATTAAGTATTCCGTTTATCCCCCTGGACTGCATTATCATATCAACCACCAGTAACGAAAATTTAAATACTGACCCCTATCTGCAGCGCCCTGGCACATGAAGCTATTACCTTCTTCTCCACAGCTTCCAGGCTGCCTTCAACCAGACAGCCTGCAGCCCGGGGATGCCCACCGCCTCCAAATGCAGCTGCCAGTGTGTTTACATCACTATGCTTATTGGAACGGAATCCTACTTTCACCTTCCCGGGAGCAATTTCCCTGAACAAAAGCCCAATTTCAACCCCATCCAGCATGCGTGGATAATTGATTATCCCTTCGGCATGTTCATCTGCTGCTCCTAATTCATGCATTACCCCGAGAGGCAGGCTTATCCAGGCTATCCGCCCTTCTCCTGCCGTTTTCAGACGATCAAGGGCATATCCAAGAAGCTTGAGGTGTACAAACTCCTTTTTTTCAAACAAATTCTTATTTATACCTGAAATATCAAGACCTGTGCCGATCAGCTCTGCTGCCAATTCATGAGTTCTGCCCGTAGTGTTTTCAAATCTGAAGGAACCTGTATCCATTACAATAGCAGTATAAAGATTGACTGCCATATTGTGGCTTAGCGGAACTCCCATATGTTTAATCAGTTCAAAAACAATTTCTCCGGCAGCAGCAGCTTTAGAGTCAACGTAATTGCAGTGTCCAAACTCCTGATTGCTGACATGATGGTCAATGTTAACCACCACAGATATACCGGAAATATACCGGCTTAGCTTATCCCCCAGACGGTTTAAATCTGTACAGTCCAAAATAACTGCCAAATCACATTTCTCCGGAAGGTTATCCGCTGTGCGAATATCACCGGGGCGCGGCAGGAAATCATAGACAGCCGGAATCCTGTCAGGAGTCAGAATATAACTCTCGATCCCCATTTGGTCCAGCAGAAATCCCATCGCCAATACAGACCCTATACTGTCCCCGTCAGGCATTTCATGACCACAGATGACAGCCCTTTTACCTTTTTTCAAGCAGCCGGAAATTTCAGTTAAAGTGTTCATGTTTCCTTCTCCGTATCCTTAACTTCTTCAAGCAATTTCATTATCCGGGCCCCGTATTCGATAGAAGAATCAAACCTAAAGGTTACTTCCGGAGTATATCTCAGCCTTATTCTCTTTCCCAGTTCACTGCGCACAAAGCCTTTAGCTTTTTCAAGTGCCTGCATTGACTGTACTTTTGCATCATCATCACCATAAATGCTCACAAAAACCTTAGCATAACGGATATCAGGAGTTACTTCGGCCCCCGTAACAGTAACAAAACCTATTCGCGGGTCTTTTATTTCCTCTCTTAACATCTGGGTAATCTCTTTTTTTATTTCTTCAGCAACCCTGTTCGCTCTATGGGATGTCATTAGACTCACCCCCAACTGCCTTTTGTTTTCTCCGGTTTTAGAGTTCTCTTTGAACCTGTTCCATTACAAACGGCTCAATTATATCCCCTTCGTTAATATCATTGAACTTGACAATCGTCAGGCCGCATTCGTAGCCTTCAGCAACTTCTTTGGCATCATCTTTGAATCTCTTCAGAGAATCAAGCTGTCCCTCAAATAATACTATGCCGCCTCTGATTACCCTGACTGTGGCATTTTTGGAAATTTTGCCCTCCAGGACGTAACAGCCCGCAATAGTCCCGACCTTAGAGACCTTAAATGTCTGCCTGACCTCAACCCTGCCGATAACTACCTCTTTAAACTCAGGGTCAAGCATACCAACCATAGCCGCCTTAATATCTTCAATGGCGTCATAGATAACCCGGTATGTCCTTAAGTCTACTTTTTCCTTTTCAGCAGCCTTCCTGGCATTCACATCCGGTCTCACATTAAAGCCCAGGATAATCGCATTTGATGCGGAAGCCAACATTACATCGGTCTCAGTAATCCCGCCAACGCCCCCGTGAATAGGATTGACCCTGACCTCATCATTGGAGAGTTTTTCCAATGCCTGTCTCAGTGCCTCAATGGAACCCTGGACATCAGCTTTGATAATAATGTTCAGGTCCTTGACCTGACCCTCTTTAATCTGCTTAAAGAGGTCATCCAGGGATACCTTGGAAGTAACCTTCTGCTCCTCTTCGCGTCTTATATCGATCCGCTTATTGGCAATTTCCTTAGCTGTCTTGTCATCCTTGACAACATGAAATGAATCTCCTGCCAGCGGGACATCTGATAACCCAAGCACTTCAACAGGAGTGGACGGTCCGGCTTTTTTTATCCGGCGGCCCTTATCATCAACCATTGCTCGTACTTTACCATGGGCCTGACCGGCAACAATCGAGTCACCGATTTCCATGGTTCCTGTCTGGACTAAAATGGTGGCAACAGGTCCTCTGCCCTTGTCCAGTTCAGCTTCGATTACGGTACCTTTAGCGGGTCTCTTGGGATTGGCTTTGAATTCCTGAACCTCTGCCACCAGCAGGATCATTTCCAGCAGGTCCGCCAAACCCTCCTGAGTTTTAGCAGATACAGGAACAGTAATGGTATCACCGCCCCATTCCTCAGTAACCAGACCATACTCGGTAAGTTCCTGTTTAACTTTATCAGGATTTGCACCCGGTTTATCCATCTTATTTATAGCAATGATTATAGGTACCTCTGCCGCTTTTGAATGGTTAATAGCTTCAACCGTCTGTGGCATAACACCATCATCAGCAGCAACAACAATAATCGCTATATCGGTAGCCTGGGCCCCCCTTGCCCTCATAGCAGTAAAGGCCTCGTGACCAGGTGTATCCAGAAAAGTTATTTTTTTACTATTATGAACCACCTGATAAGCCCCGATATGCTGTGTTATCCCTCCCGCCTCACTGGCGGTTACGTTCGCTTCCCTTATGGCATCAAGCAAAGATGTCTTCCCATGGTCAACGTGTCCCATTACGGTGACTACACAGGGACGTAATACCAGGTCTTCCGGATCATCCTCTATTTGGTCAATGGTTTCCAGGATGTTCTCTTCAATCTTCACTTCAAGTTCACGTCCGTATTCACCGGCAATAATAGCAGCAGTATCAGAGTCGACTTCCTGATTAATTGTTGCCATTACACCTAACGAAATAAGCTTTTTAATCAGGTCAGTTGCAGGTTTAGCCAGTTTCATGGCAAGCTCTTTAACTGAAACAGATTCCCCAATAACTACTGGTTTAAGGTTTTTAACTTCAACTTTAGGAGCAGCATCCGACCTGTTTTTCCTGAAATTATTTCTGTTATCTCCCGGTCTCCTCCCGCCAGGTCTTTGCCCCGGTCTCCTATCACCCGGCCGGGAACCCTGCGGTCTGTTTTCCGGACGCGCCCCTTGCGGCCTGCCATCTGGACGTGCACCCTGTGGCCTGCTTTCCGGGCGTGCACCCTGTGGCCTGCTTTCCGGGCGTGCACCCTGTGGCCTGCTTTCCGGACGTGCACCCTGTGGCCTGCCTTCCGGACGTGCACCCTGCGGCCTGCCATCTGGACGTGTGCCCTGGGGCCTACTTCCAGGCCTGGCGCCCTGAGGCCTGCTTTCCGGACGTGCACCCTGTGGCCTGCCTTCCGGACGTGCACCCTGCGGCCTGCCATCTGGACGTGTGCC